>NZ_JAPTFQ010000029.1:0-51154 GCF_030985535.1 Stenotrophomonas sp. Sm2128 | reverse complement strand
GCCCCCCCCCCCCCCCCCCCCCGCCACTACCAGAAGAAAAACCCCGGCATTGCCGGGGTTTTTCATTTTCCACATCTGCCTTGGATCAGGCGGCGTCCTTCATCGTCGCCATGTCGATCACGAAGCGGTAGCGCACATCGTTCTTCGCCATGCGTTCCCAGGCTTCGTTGACGTTCTTGATGTCGATCATCTCGACGTCGCTGACGATGCCGTGCTCGGCACAGAAGTCCATCATTTCCTGGGTTTCGGCCATGCCGCCAATCGCCGAGCCGGTCAGGTGCTTGCGGCCGAAGATCACGCTGCCACCGGTCAGCGGCGGGTCCAGTTCGGTCAGCACGCCGACCAGGCACATGGTGGCTTCACGCTTGAGCAGGCCCATGTACGGGTTGGTGTCATGGCCGACCGGGATGGTGTTGAGCAGGAAGTCGAAGCTGCCCGCGTGCGCCTTCATCTGCGCGGCATCGCGCGAGACCAGCACTTCATCGGCGCCCAGACGCTTGGCGTCGGCACCCTTTTCCGGCGTGGTGGTGATCATCACCACGTGCGCGCCGAGCGCCTTGGCGAACTTCACGCCCATGTGGCCGAGGCCACCGAGGCCGATCACGCCGACCTTCTGACCCGGGCCGACCTTCCAGTGGCGCAGCGGCGACCAGGTGGTGATGCCGGCGCACAGCAGCGGGGCGGCGGCCTTCAGGTCGAGGGTCTCGGACACCTTCACCACGAAGCGCTGTTCGACCACCACGTGGTCGGAATAGCCGCCGTAGGTCGGAGCGCCGCTTTCGCGTTCACGGCCGTTGTAGGTCCAGGTCGCGCCCTCTGCGCAGTACTGCTCCAGGTCGTGCTCGCAGGCATCGCAGTGGCGGCAGGAGTCGACCATGCAGCCCACGCCGGCGTGGTCGCCGACCTTGAAGCGGGTGACGTTGCTGCCGACCTCGGTCACGCGGCCGATGATCTCGTGGCCCGGCACCATCGGGTAGATCGAGCCACCCCAGTCGTCGCGGGCCTGGTGCAGGTCGGAGTGGCAGATGCCGCTATAGAGGATCTCGATGCGCACATCGTCCGGGCCGACCGCGCGGCGTTCGAACTCGTACGGGATCAGCGGGTCGGTATGTGAATGGGCGGCGTAACCACGGGCGAGGGACATGGGGAATCCTTGGCAGGGTTTGTCGAAAGGCGCTTTACAATACGCCCCGTACCCAGCGGCAAAAAGCCCGGATATCGGCATGATTCATCAAGTGAAACTGCACAATCATGGCCACTGACAATCTCACCCACCTGGCCGCGTTCGCGGCGGTCGCCCGTCACCGCAGCTTCCGCCGTGCCGGCGCCGAGCTGGCGCTGTCGACCTCGGCGGTGAGCTATGCGATCCGCGCGCTGGAGGAACGGTTGGGCGTGGGCCTGTTCCATCGCACCACCCGCAGCGTGGCCCTGACCGAGGCCGGGCAGCGCCTGCTGGAACGCCTGCAGCCCGCGCTGGGCCAGGTGCATGACGCGCTGGAGGAGATGAACCAGTTCCGCGCCGCGCCGGCGGGCCTGCTGCGTATCAATGCTACCCGCGCCGCAGTGCCGACCCAGTTGGGGCCACGGCTGGCGCGCTTCCTGCACGCCCATCCCGACGTGCGGGTGGAGCTGACCGAGAACGATGGCCTGGTCGATATCGTTGCCGAAGGCTACGACGCCGGCGTGCGCCTGCACGAGTTCGTACCCGAGGACATGGTGGCGGTGCCGATGGGCCCACCGCTGCGTGGCTTGATTGTCGGCTCGCCGGACTACCTGCGGCGGCGCCCGGCGCCACAGCATCCGCGCGACCTGGCCACACACGAATGCATCCGCTTCCGCTTCGCCAGCGGGCATCTGTACAAGTGGCAGTTCGAGCGCGGTGGGCAGGCGCTGGAGATCGATGTACCGGGGCGGCTGACGCTGGGCGAGCAGGGCACCGTGGTCGGCGCGGTGCTCGATGGCATTGGCCTGGCCTATGTGCTGGAAGACACCGCGCGGCCGTACATCGAATCCGGACAGATGGTGGCGGTGCTGGAAGACTGGAGCGAACCGTTCGCCGGCTTCGCGCTGTATTACCCGAAGCAGCGGCAGATGCCTGCCGCGCTGCGTGCGTTCGTGGACATGCTGCGCGAGTGAGGTGCTGCAGGAGTGCCGACCAACGGTCGGCACCCACCGGGGGCAGGCCATTGCCGACCAACGGTCGGCACCCACCGGGGCAGGCCATTGCCGACCAACGAATCGGGATCGGCCGGTAGATCCACGCCACGCGTGGATGGAGCAACCTTACGGCGCCTGCAACACCGGCGCCAAGAACGCCACGCAGTCGCGCAGGTGCACGTCCACCGGCGCATCCTCGGCCACCACACCGATCACGCGTTCGCGCAGCGGCTCGGCCACGGCCATCGCCAGCAGCAATCGCGCCATGCAAACAGGATCTCCCTCGCGTAGCAGCCCACGCTGTTGCTGGCGCGCCAGCCAGTCGGCCAGCAGCGCACGGCCGCGTTCGATGCCGTTGTCCAGATAGGCCTGCAGCAGCGCGTCCTTGCCGGGAAAGTCGGTGGCCAGCAGGCGGAATACCTGCACCGCCTGCGCCGACAGCGCCTGCGCGCACACCGCGTGCAGGATGTCCTGCAGCAACGGCACGACCTCTTGGGCATTGCGCGCATCGCGCTGCAGTTGTGGCGCGAAGCCGTCGGTCCACTCACGCACCGCCAACCCAACCAGTTCCTCGCGGTTGCTGGCGTGGCGGTAGACGGTCTTCTTCGCCACTCCGGCGTGCGCCGCCACCGCTTCGATGGTGGTGGCCTCGTAGCCCTGCGCCAGCAGCAGTTCCAGCGTGGCCTGCAGCACGGCGTGGCGGACTTCGGCTTCCGGCCGCGCAGGGCGGCCGCGGCGGCGGGTCGGTGATGTGGGCTCGGGCACGGTGGTGCTGTTCATTGCGCCCATCTTACCGCATCCGGACAATTGCGAAACGGTAGACGTTTCCGTATTGTCGGGACTCCCAACACCGCAGGAGACCCCGATGGATACCGCTGTGAACGCCCGCGCCTGACTGGACCACCACGATCTGCTCGACCCGGCGCCGATGCATCTGGAGACCGGCATCCAGCGCCGCGAAGACGGCACCCTGCTGGTGGCGGTGCGCACCGATCTGCACGGCTGCAAGGGCCGCATGCTCGACTGGTGGTTCACCTTCTTCGAGACCACCCAGCACATCCGCTGGTGGCATCCGGTCGATCATGTCGAGCATCGCGGCTGGGACGCGGCCTGGCAGCGCGGGCGCAGCTACCACGGCGCCAGCATCCATGCGGTGGAATCGCTGGCCGACATTCCGCCGGTGGCGGCGCGCTTGAAGTTCCATGACCCGCGCACGTTGCTGGTGCCCGAGCGCCTGCAGGCGGCACAGGATGCAGGCGATGTATCGGCGGTGATCGCCGCGCGAATCGGCTTCGGCGACCAGGTCCGTCTGGATGCAAACGCTGACCCCTGCGACGGGCAGATGCTGCACGTCGCACGCGATACGCCGTTTGGCTGTGTGCTGCGCAGCCGCTTCGTGCTCGGCCTGGACAGCACCGATCCGCACCGCGATGCCGGCGATGCGGTCGGGCTGGGCCTGCTCAAGCACTGCTACACGGAGTTCAGTTTCCTCTCGCGCCTGCTGCCGTCGCTGTACTACGGCGAGCGCGCCAACGGCGAAGCGGTGCCGTTGCCGTGGTGAGCGGTGCAACGGTCATTCGACCAGTGCGTCGTAGCCTTCGCCGCTGAACTGGATCAGGCAGAAGCCGTGGCCGAACGGATCGGCCAGCACGGCGATGCGTCCCCAGCGGCGCTCGCGCACGGATTGCTCGAGCGTCGCTCCGGCTGCGACTGCACGTACCAGCGCGGCTTCGATGTCATCCACCACCCAATCCAGGTGCAGCGGCGTCCAATGGCGCTCGTAGTCGCGCACGTCGCCGTCTTCGGTGGCGGCGCTGCCGGCGTCGTTCTGCAGCAGGTAGAGCGGCGTTGGCCCACCGAGCAGCTCCACGGCGCCCGGGCCGAGACGGCGGCCGATGCGCAGGCCGAAGGCCCGGATGTAGAAGTCTTCGGCGGCGGCCAGGTCGGGCACGTCGAGGTTGACGATGAAGCTGTGGGCAGTGGCGTTCATGGCAGCGATGGGCGGCATCCGGTGGTCGCAGTCTAGTCCTGCCGCGTGCTGCGGCTGGTTCATCTCCTGCGCGGATTCGGGCAAGCTGGGCGGTCTCCATCGACAAGGACATCCATGAGCGCGCTATCCGGCATCGAACAGGCCACCGGCCAGTCCTTCCCGCCCCTGTTCAAGCAGCTGCATGCAGCGGATCGGTTGAGTTGGGGTGCCCCACATCCGGAATGGTCCGAGGTGGTATTCCCGACGCTGCAGGCGGATCCGCCGGTGCTGCTGTATGCCCAGGACTATGAGCCCCTGGAGGACGATGAGCTGCTCGAGGCGTGGCAGGAGCTGACTGCGGAGGATCATTACAATCCCCTGCGCACTGACCTGCAGTTGCTGCCCTTTGCGCGGACCGGCGGTGGCGACAGCTACTGCTTCTGGAGCAACGCGCCCGGCTTTGCCGAGCCCCCCGTCGTGCTGGTGTGGCATGACGATGATCGTGCCGATGTGCTGGCGGCCAGCTATCAGGATTTCCTGTTCCGCAAGATGGTCGAAGCCGTTGCTGACTACCAGGGGCCGTACACGCTGCTGTCGCACGGCGAGCTGGCCAGCAACCTGCGGCGCTGGCTGCAGAGCCACCAGCCGTTCCTGCGCGATGACCAGTACGCAGCCCTGCAGCGGCTGTTCGCCCGCGTTGACGATATCGCTGAAGGAAACATCAGCGACGAGGATGCACAGGCCATCGTCGCTGAGGTGATCGGCTTCGAGCGGTTGGACGAGTCGTTCGCCTACGTGCGCGAGGACGCCTGAAGGCCGGGGTCGGATCCGCGCGCAGCGTGGCTCTGACGCCTTGTTCGCCGAACAGGGGTCAGAGCCCTTTCCGTTGGAAAGGGATCCGACCCCGTGGGGGATCAGCCCGCGGCTGGGTAGTCGAGGTAGCCTGCTTCGCCGCCCCCGTAATAGGTGCTGCGGTCGGGCGTGGCCAACGCGATGTTGCGCTGCAGGCGTTCGACCAGATCCGGGTTGGCGATGAACGGCTGGCCGAACGCGGCCAGGTCGATGGTGCCCGCTTCGACCAGCTGCAGGGCGCGTTCGCGGGTCATGCCACCTGCCAGGATGACGGTGCCACCGTAGGCCTGCTTGAACTGCCGCAGGAACGCCTCGCCCAGCACCGACCGGCCCGCCTGCAGGTTGTCGTTGAGGTGCACGTAGGCCAGCCCACGCTTGCCCAGTTCCTCGGCCAGGTACAGATAGGTGGCTTCGTTGTCGGGGTAGAACGGCATGTCGAAGGTGAGGTTGTTCGGTGCCAGGCGCACGCCGATGCGATGCGCACCGATACGCTGCGCCATCGCATCGACGGTCTCCAGGATCAAGCGCGCACGATTGGGCAGCGTGCCGCCGTAGCGATCATCACGCTGGTTGATGAGCGGGTTGAGGAACTGCTCGAACAGGTAACCGTTGGCGGCATGCAGTTCGATGCCGTCGAAGCCGGCCGCAATGGCGTTGTCCGCCCCGCGCACGAAGTCGTCGACGATACCGGGGATCTCCGCGGTCTCCAGTGCACGTGCCGGAGTGGGATCGGCGTGGCCGCGGCTGCCATCGTCCAGGTACACGAACGAGGTGTTCTTCGGTGCGCTGGCCACCGGGCGGGTACCGGCGCTGACCGGTTGCCCACCGTCGGGCTGCAGCGAGGAATGCGACATGCGGCCGACGTGCCAGAGCTGGGCGAAGATCGTGCCCTGTGCGGCATGCACCGCCTCGGTGACACGCTTCCACCCGGCCACCTGCTCGGCTGACCAGATGCCCGGCACGTCGATGTACCCCTGGCCCTGCGGCGAGACCGGGGTGCCTTCACTGATGATCAGGCCAGCGCTGGCGCGTTGCTGGTAGTACTGCGCGGTGAGCGCATTGGCGACCGAGCCGGGGTTGCGGGCACGGGTCATCGGGGCCATCACAATGCGGTTGCGCAGGAGGGTGCCTGACAGGTCGAAGGGGCGGAACAGGGTGGCGGTCATGTCGGTCTTCTCGGTGCGGGGGGAGGAGCGCCAGCGGCGCGATGCCCACAGGATGGAGTTGACATGCGGGCGCATAAAGCGCTTCGATCTCCCTGAGTGTGGGACTATTTGTCCCCAATGGAGCGCGATAGATGCTGCCGCTGGAATCGTTGAATGGCCTGGTCACGTTCGTCACCACGGCCCGCTCAGGCAGCTTCACCGAGGCCGCCGACGCGCTGGGCATCTCGCGCTCGGCGGTGGGCAAGGCCATCGCCCGGCTGGAAGCGCGGCTGGGGGTGCGCCTGTTCCACCGCACCACGCGGCGCATCGCGCTGACCACCGATGGCGAGGCGTACTACGCATCGCGCGCGGCGGCGCTGGAAGAAATCTCCGCCGCCGAGGCCTGCCTGGGTTCGGCCGGCCTGCCCAGCGGGCGGCTGCGCATCGACATGCCATCCTCGTTCGGGCGCCTGGTGGTGCTGCCGGTGCTGTTGCGGCTGTGCCGGCAGTACCCGGACCTGCAGTTGACGATGACCTTCACCGATCATTTCGTCGATCCCGTCGAGGAAGGCATCGACCTGCTGATCCGCTTCGGCGGGCTGCACCAGGCCGAGCATCTGGTGGCGCGGCGGCTGGGGCGCCAGCGACTGGTCACCTGCGCATCGCCGGAGTACCTGCAGGCGCACGGCGTGCCGCGCACGGTGGAGGAACTGGCGCGGCACCGCAGCATTGTTGGCTTCCGCCACGGGCAACCGGTGTGGTGGCGGATCGGTAGCGAGGAGGACGAAGGGACATTCATCCCGAATGCGCCCTATCAACTCAATGACGGCGACGCGGTGATCGAGGCGGCCATCGCCGGGCTTGGTATCTGCCAGATGCCGGTTTCACTGGTGCGCCGTCACCTGGATTCCGGCGCACTGCGGTCGGTGCTGGATGCGCACATGCAACGGCACATCGATATCCACGCGTTGTGGCCACCGACACGCCACCTGCGGCCCAAGGTGCGCTACGTGGTGGATGAGCTGGCGCGGTTGGCGGGTGAGGGATTGTTTGACTGAGCCCGCCAGGATTGAGTTAGTGACTTCGGCTTGTATACTGTCCCCCAGTATAGTTCCGAGGTGGCCCGCCATGCCGCACTCCCCCGAAGAGAAGAAGAAGGTCCTGGCCCGCGTGCGCCGCATCCGCGGCCAGTGCGATGCGCTGGACCGCGCGCTGGAAGCCGGTGCCGACTGCGGGCCGGTGCTGCAGCAGATCGCCGCCATCCGTGGCGCGGTCAACGGCCTGATGTCCGAGGTGATGGAGGCCCATCTGCGCGAGGAGTTCGGCCAGCCTGCGGCCTCCGATGAACAACGCGCCGAACGCGTGCGCGACATGAGCGCGTTGATCCGCTCTTACCTGAAATAAACGATGGCGCAACATGGCGCCGCCCATCCTGTCATTGCCTGTCTTTGGAGAAACCACCATGAAGTCCCGTGCCGCCGTCGCCTTTGGTCCCGGCCAGCCGCTGAAGATCGTCGAGATCGACGTCGCCCCGCCGAAGAAGGGCGAAGTGCTGGTCAAGATCACCCACACCGGTGTCTGCCACACCGATGCGTTCACCCTGTCCGGCGATGATCCGGAAGGCCTGTTCCCGGTGGTGCTGGGCCATGAAGGCGCCGGCGTCGTGGTGGAGGTGGGCGAGGGCGTGACCAGCGTCAAGCCCGGCGACCACGTGATTCCGCTGTACACCGCCGAGTGCGGCGAGTGCCTGTTCTGCAAGAGCGGCAAGACCAACCTGTGCGTTTCGGTGCGCGCTACCCAGGGCAAGGGCGTGATGCCGGATGGCACCAGCCGCTTCAGCTACAACGGCGAGCCGCTGTACCACTACATGGGCTGCTCGACCTTCAGCGAGTACACCGTCGTTGCCGAGGTCTCGCTGGCCAAGATCAATCCGGACGCCAACCCGGAACACGTCTGCCTGCTCGGCTGCGGCGTCACCACTGGCATCGGCGCGGTGCACAACACCGCCAAGGTGCAGGAAGGTGACAGCGTGGCGGTGTTCGGCCTCGGTGGCATCGGCCTGGCGGTGATCCAGGGTGCGCGCCAGGCCAAGGCCGGCCGCATCATCGCGGTGGACACCAACCCGTCCAAGTTCGAGCTGGCGCGCGAATTCGGCGCCACCGACTGCATCAACCCGAAAGACTTCGACAAGCCGATCCAGCAGGTCATCGTTGAAATGACCACCTGGGGCGTGGACCACAGCTTCGAGTGCATCGGCAACGTCAACGTGATGCGCGCGGCGCTGGAATGCGCCCACCGTGGTTGGGGCCAGAGCGTGGTGATCGGCGTGGCCGGTTCGGGCCAGGAGATCTCCACCCGTCCGTTCCAGCTGGTGACCGGCCGCAAGTGGATGGGCACCGCCTTCGGTGGCGTGAAGGGCCGCAGCCAGCTGCCGGGCATGGTCGAGGACGCGATGAAGGGCGATATCGAACTGGCCCCGTTCGTCACCCACACCATGGACCTGGACAAGATCAACGACGCCTTCGACCTGATGCATGAAGGCAAGTCGATCCGTTCGGTGGTCCACTACTGAGCCGCGTCATGGGCTGGTTCGATGCCCTGCGCCGGCCGCGTGCGGAAGACCCGCGCGCGGCCCTGGTGGCGCCGATCGAGCAGGCGTTGCGTGCGCTGGGCTGGGTAGTGGGCGAGGTGGGGCCACCGCGTGCGGTGACCTCGGCCTTCGGCAGCGATGATGGCATGCCGTTCGAGCAGTGGCTTGCGCAGGTATTCCTGCCGCGCCTCTACGAGGCGCGGCCGGGCAGTGGCCGCCGCGCAGCGATGTGGCCGTGGCGGCCTGGCGCAATCTTGATGGCCAGCCTGGCGTTGAATCGTTGCTGCGCCTGCTGGCACAGCTGGATGAACGGATCAACCAAGGCATCCACGCCGGGCGTGGATAAGCCGACCAAGGTCGGCATCTACCAGAAGCACGCGTGCGCTGAAGCGCCGCGCAGGAGAGCACCATGGAACGCATTGAACACCGCGCCTGTTTCGGCGGCTGGCAGGACGTCTACCGCCATCATTCGACCACGCTGGGCTGCGACATGCAGTTCGCCGTGTACCTGCCACCGCAGGCGGAAACACAGAAGCTGCCGGTGCTGTACTGGCTGAGCGGCCTGACCTGCACCGAGCAGAACTTCATCACCAAGGCCGGCGCACAGCGCTACGCCGCCGAACACGGTGTGATCATCGTTGCGCCTGATACCAGCCCACGCGGTGATGACGTGTCCGATGCCGAAGGCTACGACATCGGCAAGGGTGCCGGGTTCTACCTCAATGCCACCCGTGCACCGTGGGCGAAGCACTACCGCATGCACGACTATGTGGCGCAGGAACTGCCGGCGCTGATCGAGGCGAATTTCCCGGCCACCGATGCGCGTGGCATCAGCGGCCATTCGATGGGCGGCCATGGCGCGCTGGTGATCGCGCTGCGCAACCCCGGGCGCTATCGCAGCGTGTCGGCGTTTTCGCCGATCGTCGCGCCCAGCCACGTGCCGTGGGGGCAGAAGGCCTTCCATGCCTATCTGGGCGACAACCCGGCCGACTGGGCGCAATGGGATGCCTGCGAGCTGATCGCTATGGCTGACGAGCGCCTGCCGCTGCTGGTCGACCAGGGCGAGGCGGACGAGTTCCTGCAGACCCAGCTGCAGCCGCAGCACCTGCAGCAGGCCTGCGATGCCGCCGGCCATCCGCTGACCCTGCGCCTGCAGCCCGGCTACGACCACAGCTACTACTTCATCGCCAGCTTCATCGGCGAGCACATCGCCCACCACGCCCGCGCCCTGCAGGGCTGAGGGCTTTCCGGTAGCGCCGGCCGCTGGCCGGCAACCTGCAGCCCTGTGATTCATTGGGTTTGCCGGCCAGCGGCCGGCACTACCATCGCGGTGCACTCGGAGTGTCGTTTTGCCGCAGTGGATCACGCCGCTGTGGCGTGCCGGCGCGCTATCGTGCGCGTAGACGGCCTTGCGGATCGGGGGGATGCATGCCGGTAGTGCTGGCGCTGCTGTATGTGCTGTGCCATGGCCTGGTGCTGGCCCTGTGGCCTGGCCCCGCCGGGGTCGGCTCCTTCGTTTTCCTGACCGGCGCCCCGTTGCTGGCGGCGGCCGCCTGCCTGTGGCGGGCCCGCCGCGACCGCGCGGCACTGGGGTGGCGCGCCACGGCATTGGCACTGCTGCTGTGGGCCGGCGGCATGGCGTTCAACATGATCGACGCGCTGGGCGCCGGGCGTGCCGATTTCACCCCGCGCGCAAGCCTGTTCCTGTACGTGCTGTATGGCGTGCCCCTGGTGTTCATCCTGGCCCGGGCACGCCGCGACGCCTGAGCATCAGCCTGATCGACGCGGCGATGGCGGCGCTGCTTGGCGTGCTGTTCTTCGTGCATGCGCAGTCGTTCGCCGCCCGCGTGGACATCGACGACCACGCATTGTCCAACATGCAACGCATGTTCGATATCCAGAACCTGTGTATCGCCGCGTTCGCCGTGGTGCGATGGCTGGCCGGCGACGTGCCCGAACGGCGCAGGTTCTTCCGCGCACTGGCGCTGTACGCACTGGCCTATCTGCTGGTGGCCTACTACATCAACCACTACACCTCCGATGATGCATTCGGTGCGTTCAACGATCTGCTGATCGACGTACCTTTTCTGCTGATCGCCTGCCTGGCGCTGGACACGAGGCCGGACACAGGCACCACGGCACACCCGCGGCTGGCGAGGACGGTGCAGGCCGCCGGTCCGATCATCCTGCCATTGCTGCTGCTGGTGGTCGGCACGCTGGTGGTCGATCATGCGCGGCCGTTGGCCGTTGCCGGCTTCGTCGTAGCCACCCTTGGCTTCGGCCTGCGCAGCGTCCTGCTGCAGACCGATCTTCTGGAACGCCAGGCAGCACTGGATCAACTGGCGCGGCAGGATGGCCTGACCGGCGTGGCCAACCGCCGCGAGTTCGACGCACGGCTGACGTCCGAGTGGAATCGCGCACGGCGCAGCGGCACCGAGCTGGGCCTGCTGCTGGTGGATATCGACCACTTCAAGGCCTTCAACGACCAGCACGGCCATCCGGCCGGTGATCGTTGCCTGCAGGCGGTGGCCGGGGTGCTGAAGGCCATAGCCGGTCGCGGTGGTGACAGCGTTGCGCGTTATGGCGGTGAAGAGTTCGCCGTCATCGTGCCCGGAAGCCCGTTGTCGGGCGTGCTGGCGCTGGCCGAGCGGCTGCGCGAAGCGGTCGAAGCGCTGCCATTGCCGGAGGGCCCGGTCAGCATCAGCGTCGGCGTGGGTTACCTGCATCCGCCGGCTCTGGCCAGTGCCGATCAGTTGCTGGCAGACGCCGATGCCGGCCTGTATGCCGCCAAGCGGGCTGGCCGCAACCAGGTGATCCTGCATGCGCACGTGCTGGATGACGAGGGCAGCACGCACGGAACGATGGACTGCTGAGCAGCTCTCTGCATGCGATCACACGGGGGGCGCGACGGCTTATCGCTGCCGCAACCAGCCGGTCGGATCGAGCAGCCTCAGCCCGACCGGTGACAACGAGCGCTGCCGCAACGGCAGGTTTGCCGCCTGCACGGCCATCGCACAGCGTGCCAGTTGCCGGCGCAACGGTGCCAGCGTGTCGTCTTCGCGGGGCCGCGCATGCCGCCATTGTGCGATGCGCAGCAGGCAGGCCAGCAGGTCCAATTCGCTGGCGGCAATGAAGGGAGAGCCGGCCGGCAGCAGATCGATCGGAGCGGCGGGGGTGGCCAGCAGCGGCAGCAGGCCGATGAAGGCGTCGCATCCCTCCTGGCCAAGCCCGAGTCCGCTCAGCTGGGCAAGGCCATCGGCCTGCAGATCGGGGTCGCGCAGCTGCCGTATCGCGCCCAGCAGCGCCTGTTCGCCGCGGCCGAACTGTCGACCGAAGGCGCGGTAGTTGACCCGGGTGGGAAACAACGGGGAACGGGAGGCCATGGTGGCTAGGGCTGTGGGTCGCGGGTTTCCACCAGCACCGGACAGGGCGCGTGGTCGATGGTCCATTGCCCGATCGAGGGTTCGAACAGGCGTTCCAGCCGGGACAGGTGGCGGTGGCCGATGACGATCAGGTCGCACTTCAGGCGCCGGGCCTGCTCGCTGATCACTTCGCCAGGGTCACCGGAGGGAATCTGCGCGATGGCGTCAATGCCGCGTTCGCGCAGCTCGGCCAAGGCTTCGGCCAGCACCGCTTCGGCCCGCGAGCGCTGGCGGGCGGCTTCAGGGTACTCGATGCGGTCGGCTTCGCTGGCATCGGCCGCCAGCGCGAATTCGGGGTCGAGCACGCACAGCAGGTGCAGGCGGCTGTGGGGGCCGGCGATGGCGGCGGCCAGGTCCAGCACGCGTGCGTGCTGGGGGCCACCATCCAGGGCGACCAGCAGGGTATTGAACATGGATGTCTCCTTGGCAGGCCGGGGATGGTCGCCGATGTCACCGCGCGCACCCATGCCGTGCGCGGCAGTCAATGAATGCGTCGAACGCAATCCACCGTGGTTGCAAGTGCCGTAAAGTCATCTGATTTACTGGAGACTGTCATGCCCCTGCCGGACCTGAACCTGTTGCTGGCACTGGACGTGCTGATTGACGAATGCAGCGTGGCCGCCGCCGCGCGCCGGATGAACCTGAGCGCGCCGGCGAAGAGCCGTACCCTGGGCCGGATCCGCACCGCGCTGGGCGACCCGGTGCTGGTGCGTGCCGGCCGCGGTCTGGCGCCCACGCCCCGCGCCCTGCAGCTGCGCGAGCAGGTCCGCGATGTGATCGAGCAGGCCCACCGCGTCTTCAACGCCGGTCGCGAGGTAGACATGCGCGTGCTCGAGCGGACCTTCAGCGTGCGTGCCAATGATGTGTTCGTCGGTGGTTTCGGTGGACGCCTGCGCGAGCTGTTCCGCCAGCAGGCGCCGCGCGCAGTGCTGCGCTTCGTGCCCGAGGGCGATACCGACGACGATGCGATGGCGCAGGGCCGGATCGACCTTTACATCAGCACGGCCGGCAAGCATGCGCCCGATACCAAGGTGCAGAACCTGTTCAGTACCTCGTTCATGGGCGCCGCGCGCGAAGATCATCCGTTGTTCGATGAGGAGATCAGCGCCGAGCGTTTTGCCGCCTGCGACCACATCGCGGTGTCGCGCCGCGGCTTGCCGCGTGGTCCGATCGACGATGATCTGGCCGCGCTGGGCCTGCAGCGGCGGGTGGCGCTGATCAGCCCGACCTTCCACGGCGCGATCTTCGCGGCGGCCGAATCGGACCTGATCCTGCCGCAGATGCCGAGCGTGATGCTGGAGCGGATCGTCAGCATGCGCCTGCCCCTGCGCCTGTTCCCGCTGCCGATCCCGGTGCGGACCGCCGCCATCGTGCAGGCCTGGCATCCACGCCTGGACAACGACGCCGCCCACCAGTGGCTGCGGCGCTCGATCAAGACCATGTGCGAAAGCGCAGGGGAGGCCCCGCGCTGACATCTGCATGCGTGCGCCTGGCGCACGCCTGGGATGCGGGTTGCGCCATTTTTCGCAGGGTACCGGCTCCCTAGACTGCGCTCCCCGGAGTTTCACTGAGCGCATTCCAATGACCCCCAACATGCCGTGCACTGCACGGATAGGTGACCGGCGATGAGTACGCCGGCCGCCGCTGTCCCGGCCGCCGCAGCGCCCCGTGCTGCCGCCGCCCCCGGGCTCGATCGCCGCATTCTGGTCGGCCTGTGTGGCGTGCTGCTGGCGGTGCTGGTGTCGGGCTTCAACGAGAACATCACCAAGGTCGCCCTGGCCGACATCCGTGGCGCGATGGGTTTCAGCGTCGACGACGGCAGCTGGATCGTCGCCCTCTACAGCGCGATGTCGGTCAGCGCGATGGCCTTCGCACCGTGGTGTGCCGCCACCTTCTCGCTGCGCCGCTTCGCATTGGCGATGATCGGTGGCTTCATGGTGCTGGGCGTGCTGTGCCCGCTCGCCCCGAACCTGCAGGTGTTCCTGCTGCTGCGCGCGCTGCAGGGCCTGTGCGGAGGCGCGCTGCCGCCGCTGCTGATGAGCGTGGCGCTGCGCTTCCTGCCCCCGGGCATCAAGCTGTACGGCCTGGCCGGCTACGCACTGACGGCGACGTTCGGCCCAAGCATGGGCACGCCGCTGGCCGCGTTCTGGGTCGAGCAGGTGGGCTGGCACTGGGCGTTCTGGCAGATCGTGCCGTACTGCCTGGCCGCCATGGCGATGGTCGGCTGGGGCCTGCCGCAGGACCCGCTGCGGCTGGAACGTTTCGCCCAGTTCGATGGCGTCGGCCTGCTGCTGGGCCTGCCGGCGCTGGTGCTGCTGGTGCTGGGCCTGGTGCAGGGCCCGCGCCTGAACTGGTTCGACTCGCCGATGATCACGCTGATGATCGGTGGCGGTGCCGGCCTGATGGTGCTGTTCATGATCAATGAATGGTTCCATCCGCTGCCGTTCTTCAAGCTGCAGCTGCTGGCCAACCGCAATCTCAGCTACTCGCTGGTGACGCTGGGCGGCGTGCTGTTCGTGCTGCTGGCGGTGATCTCGATCCCGTCCGGGTTCCTGGCCAGCGTGCAGGGCTACCGGCCGCTGCAGACCGCACCGATGCTGCTGTGGGTGGCGCTGCCGCAGGTGATCGCGCTGCCGCTGGTGGCGGCGCTGCTGAACATCCGCGCGGTGGACTGCCGCTGGGTGCAGGCCACGGGCCTGGCGATGCTGGCGCTGGCCTGCTGGCTGGGCTCGCACCTGGACGTGGCCTGGATCCGCGACAACTTCCTGTGGGTGCAGCTGCTGCAGGTGTTCGCGCAACCGATGGCGGTGCTGCCGCTGCTGATGCTGGCCACCGGCGGCCTGGCGCCGCAGGACGGCCCGTTCGCCTCGGCCTGGTTCAACACGGTCAAGGGCTTCGCTGCCGTGCTCGCCGGTGGCGTGCTGGATGCCGTCGCCCAGGGCCGCCGTCATTTCCATTCCACCGTGCTGGTCGACCGCCTTGGCGAGCAACCGTGGCTGGCCGATGGCCCGCAGCTGGGCGCGCGCCTGCATGCACAGGTACAGGCGCTGACTTCGGCCGACCTGTACTGGGTGGTCGCACTGGTGGCGCTGGCCTTCATTCCCGTCATTGCCTGGATGCCCACCCGCATCCATCCGCCACGTGCCGTGGCCTGAACCTTTCGCAGGAACCCCCTCATGACGATCAATCGAACCACCCTCAACACCGGCCTGGGCCTGGGCGTGCTGGCCCTGGCCGTCGGCGCGTGGCTGCTGCTGCGCGATGGCGGTCACCAGACCACCAACAATGCGTACGTGGTGGCCGACTACACCCTGGTAGCGCCGAAGATTCCCGGCTTCGTCAGTGCCGTGGAAGTCGAGGACAACCAGTCGGTGAAGGCCGGTGATGTGCTGGCCCGCATCGACGACCGCGACTACCAGGTCGCCCTGCAGGCGGCCCGTGCCGACCTCGCCAATGCCCGTGCACAGCTGGCCAATGCGCAGGCCGCACTGGCCCAGCAGGACTCGTTGATCGCGCAGGCCAGGGCCAGTGTCGATGTCAGCCGTTCCGAACTGACCCTGGCCAGTGCCGACCAGCAGCGTTACCGCGAACTGGCCCGTGACGGCGCCGGTACCGTGCAGAACGCGCAGCAGGCGCAGTCGAAGCAGGCCGTGGCCAGTGCGCATCTGCAGCAGGGCCAGGCCGCGCTGTCGACCGCACGCCAGCGCACCGACATCCTCAGCGCGGGCGTGCAGGCTGCACAGGCGGCGGTGCAGCGTGCGGAGGCGGCGCAGGCACGCGCCGAACTGGATCTGTCGCACACCGTGCTGCGCGCACCGATCGATGGCATGGTCGGTCGCCGCGCGGTGCGCGTGGGTGCCTACCTGACGCCGGGTACGCCGGTGGCCGCGGTGGTGCCGCTGAAGCGCGCCTTCGTGGTCGCCAACTTCCAGGAAACGCAGATGACCCGCATGCAGGCCGGCCAGCAGGTCGAACTGAAGGTGGACGTATTCCCGGGCAAGCCGCTGCGCGGGCACATCGACAGCATTGCACCAGCCACCGGCGTCACCTTTGCTGCCGTCGCACCAGAGAACGCCACCGGCAACTTCACCAAGGTGGTGCAGCGCATTCCGGTGAAGATCGTGCTGGAGCCGGGCCAGCCGCTGCTGGACCAGCTGCGTGCCGGCATGTCGGTGGAAGCCAGCGTTGACCTGGGCAGCCGCGCGCGCGCGCAGAGCGTGCAGCACAGTCCGGGCCACAAGAGCGGGGAGGGCGCATGAGCGCAGTCACCGTGTTCCGCATCTTCGTTGCGGCCAGCCTGTGCACGGCCCTGGCTGCCTGCACGATGGGTCCGGACTTCGTACGCCCGCAGGCGGAACTGCCCAGCCACTGGCAGGGTGAGGCCGTCGCCGGCAACGCCATCGACCAGGACGCGGCCTGGTGGGCCGGTTTCGACGATCCGCTGCTGGGGCAGCTGGCCAACCAGGTGCTGGCGGCCAACCTGGACCTGCAGCTGGCGGCCAACCGCGTGCAGCAGAGCCGTGCTGCGCGCGGCATCACCGCCGCCGATCGCCTGCCCAGCGTCAGCGCGAGCGCCAGTGGCGTGCGTGCACGCAACAGCGAGGTGGGCCTGAATGATCCGTCCGGCAACGGCGGCCGTGATGACTACGGGCTGTTCCAGGCCGGTATCGGCCTGAGCTGGGAACTGGACCTGTGGGGCCGCGTGCGGCGGCAGGTGGAAGCGGCCGACGCGCGCGTGCAGATGGCCGAGGAGGATGCACATGCAGCGCGCATCGCGCTGCTGGCGGAAACCGCGCGTGATTACCTGCAGCTGCGCGCGACGCGGCAGCTGCTGGCGATCACCGAGGACAACCTCAGCATTGCCCACGACATCAAGCGCCTGACCGAAGCACGCCAACGCCAGGGTGTGGCCAGCACGCTGCAGGTGTCCAGCGCGGCCGCGCAGGTGGCGTCGCTGCAGGCACGCATCGCGCCGTTGCGGCATCGCGAATCGCAGCTGCGCAATGCGCTGGCGTTCCTGCTGGCGCAGCCGCCGCATGCGCTGGACGCGCAGCTGCAGGATGCACGCCGTGACTGGCCGGCGTTGCCGGCCGTAGCGGTGGGGCTGCCCAGTGAACTGGCCGAGCGTCGCCCGGACATCCGTCGTGCCGAAGCGGCACTGCATGCGGCAACGGCAGGCATCGGCGTGGCCAAGGCCAGTTTCCTGCCGCGCATCACCTTGAATGGCGACGCCGGCTTCCAGGCCAAGCAGCTCGATGATCTGGATGGCTGGAACGCGCACCGTTTCAGCATCGGTCCGTCGATCAGCCTGCCGATCTTCCAGGGCGGACGGCTGAAGGCCAATCTCGCGCTGAGCAGGCTGCAGCAGCAACAGTCGGCCCTGCAGTTCCGCCGTACCGTGCTGCAGGCATGGCACGAAGTGGATGACGCCATGGATGGCTACAGTGCCGAGCAGCAGCGCACGGTGCAGCTGCACGTGGCAGTGGATGAGAGCGAGACGGCACTGGGGGCGGCGCGCCGGCAGTACCAGGCCGGCGTGGTCGACATGCTGGACGTGCTGACCACCCAGCGCATCGCACTGGACAACCAGGCCGCGCTGGCCAATAGCCAGGCCACCGCCGCGATCGCGCGTGTAGAGCTGTACCGCGCGCTGGGTGGAGGCTGGTAGTGCCGGCCAGCAGGCGCAGGCGCTGCTTGAACACGTCACTGTCGATGCGGGTGGTGGCGACCAGGTTGATGCGCAGGTCCTTCTGCTCGCCGGTCACGGTGGCATCCGGGTCGGTCACGCCCCACTGCGGTTCCACCGCATCCGGGTCGGGCTGCTTGGCCTTCCAGCGCTCGAACAGCGTGCCGCTGCGCAGGGCGTCCTGCAGCTCTTCGGCGAAACCGGCGGCGCCCTGCGAATGGAAGGACAGGTCAGGATCGTTGCCGCGGGCCTTGGACGGGTCGGGCAGGCTGATGTGGTACTGCGCAGGCATGGAGTTCTCCTTGAAGTGCGGCAAGACTGGCACAACCGCGGTGGAATCGATGTGCAGAATCCGGCCGTGGCCGGCGCTCATTCGAACCGATGTGGCCCATCGGCGAAGCCCACGGTGACCGCGCCCTTGCCGACGTTGACCATGCCGGTCAGGCTCATCACCGATTCGTACACGGTCACGCCGTGGCCGGCGCAGACCTCCTTCATCTGTGCATAGCCGGGCAGGGTGCGCAGCTCGTCCAGTTCGCCGCCGTAGCTGACGCACACCGTCGGTGTCATCAGCCCGGCACGCACACGTTGGCCGACCACCGCGAACAGCTTCTGCACGGCGTTGTCGAAGCCCTTGATCTTGGCCACCGGCCCGGTCTCGCCGCGGTAGCCATGCAGCACCGGCTTGATGTCCAGTGCGCTTCCCAGCGCTGCACTGAGCAGGCCGACACTGCGGTCACCCTTGTGCCGCGCACGTGCGCGCATGTAGTACAGGTCGCGGGTAACCATGTAGCCATGCACGTTGCCCGCCAGTTCCTCCAATCGTTCGCGGATCTGCTGCACGCTGGCGTTGCTGTCGCGCAGGCGCACCGCTTCCACCGCCGTTACCGCCTGGGCAGCGAACAGGTTCTGGGTGTCGAGCACGCGCAGCGCGAACGGCGAGTTGTAGCCCGCTGCCTGACGCACCGGTTTGTAGTCGTTGAGGATGGCGAAGCTGGCCTGCAGCGCGTTGTCGTGGATCGGGCTGCGGGTCTTGGTGATGGTCATGCAGAACACGTGGTCGTAATCGATCACCAGCTGCTGCAGGAACAGGTCGCGGATCTGGTTGACACTGAAGGGAATGGTTTCCGCCTCGGCGCCGTGTTCGGCCACGTGCGCGTGCAGGAAGCTCAGGGTGGCCTGCTCATCGCGGTGATCGGCCAGCACGGCTTCGCCGATGCGGACGGTGATCGGCAGCAGCACGATGTTGTGCTCGGCAATGAAGTCCTGCGGCAGGTCGCAGGCCGAGTCGACGACGATTCCGATGCGCATCCGCGGCTCCCCCTCCAGGGCGGTTGTAGGTTCGGAAACGTGAAATCTATCTCAAAACCAGAGCCCGCGCCCGAGGGAAACGCGCCACCCCTGTTCAGCGATCGCGCTGCACCGCCACCGGCAGGCTGTCCAGGCGTTGCCATTCGGGCTGCTGCAGCAGGGCAGGATCGGCCAGCACGGCCGCCATCAGCGGATGGGCGTCGTTGCCCCAGAACAGTTCCTGGTCGATGGCCAGGGTCGGGACCCCGAACACCCCGGCGCCGATTGCGGCCTCGGTGTTGCGCCGCAACTGTTCCTTGACCGCCGGGGCGGCGATGGCGCTGGCGACATCCTCGATGCCCAGCTGCGCACCCGGTTCGCGCAGGGCTTCGGCGCTGTCACCGGCATGGCCGTCGCGCCAGATCCAGTCGAACAGCACGTCCACCGCCTGTGCGCTGGCTCCGGCGGCCAGGCACAGGCGCAGCGCCGACAACGGATTGAACGGATGGCCGGGCGGGAAGCGCATCGGCGTGCCCTCGGCCTGCGCGGTCCATTGCAGCTGGCGGTACATGAAACGGCGCTTGGCCGGAATCTCGGCCGGCCCGAGATTGCCCAGGTGATGCAGCACCGCGCCGAAGGCGATCGGCACGGTCTGGATCTGCGCGAACTGCGGCAACTGTTTCAGCTTCTGCCAGTGCAGGTAGGAGTAGGGCGAGACGAAGTCGAAGTACCAGCGCAGGGTGGCCATGGTGGTGTCCTTCAATGCGGTCAGGGCTGCGCATTGCGCTGCAGGTAGCGATCACGCAGGTCGGTCTGGCGCGAGCGCATCGGCATCGCACGCCCGCCCAGCCAGACCTGTTCGGCATAGTGCGCCACGTCCAGCGGGTCGCCTTCCCACAGCACCAGGTCGGCGCGCTTGCCGGGCTCGATGCTGCCGATCTGGTCGGCCACGCCGAACGCCTGTGCGGGTACCCGGGTCAGCCCGGCCAGACCGTCAGCCCAGGGCAGGCCGTTGGCCACTGCATTGCCAGCCAGCTGGCGCATCTTGCGCGCATTGTGGGTGGCGTCGCCGCGCTGCACGAAAGAAACCGCCACGCCGGCACGCTGCAGGCGCGCGGCGTTTTCCAGGGTGGCACCGAGCTGATCGAAGCTGGCCGGCAGGTTGGCCAGCACGTCGACGAATACCGGCACGTGCGCAGCGGCCAGCTCCGGCGCGACCTGCCAGGCTTCGCTGGCACCGGCAATGGCGATCTTTACCTTCTCGCGTGTGGCCCAGCGCAGCAGCTGGCGGATGTCCGAGGCACGATCCACCTCCACCACGATGCGGCCCTGGCCGGCCAGGTAGCGACTGAGCGTACGGCGCCCGGCCGGGGTCAACAGCGCGTGCGGAGAATCCACAGCAACCTGGCCGCGTGCTTCGTCGACCATCTGTTGCAGCAGCATCCATTGCGCGGCGCGCGAATGGCCGGTCAGTTCGGAGGCGGCCGCGCCGATGCGCAGGAACAGGGCACGCGGGCCGATCGGGTCGGCGCTGCCGTCCAGCCGCATCACGCCGCCCTGGCCGGCCACGAAACCACCACCGGTGGCGGCCCCCAATGCAGTGAAGCCGATGCCTTCCAGGCGCGTGACCGGAATCAGCACCGAGGCCGGATTGTAGGCGAGGGTGACGTCGAATTCCGGGCGCAGCGGCTGCTCGCCGAGCTTCAACGAACTGTCCACCGTGCTCGATTCACCTGAGACCTCTTCGATGCCGGTTTCGGTGATGCCACCGAACAGGGCCGGGGTCAGCGGCCTGCCATTGGCTTCGACCACGGTCGCCCCGGCCGGCGCGGACAGGCCGGGGCCGACCGCGCGGATGATGCCACCCTGGACCAGCACATCGGCGTTGTGCAGGCTGCCGCGTGCGCTGGCCGTGTGCACCGTTGCGTTGCGCACCAGCAGGTCCTGTGCCTGTGCGGATGCGGAGATGCAGGCCAGCACCATGACAGTAGCGCCGAACCATGCTCGGCTGCCCTTCGCGGCAGACTGCGTCAACTGCTTGAGCACCACCATCAGCGCACCTCCTGGCCAAGCTGGAAATCAGAACGCGGCGTCGCTGCCGGTGCACTGCGGTCGTACAACCTGCGGCCATCAATGAAGACCTGCTCGGCCAGCGCATACGAACTGAAGGGGTTGCCGTTCCAGACCACCACGTCGGCCATCTTGCCGGCCTCCAGGGTGCCGGTCTGGCCTTCAATGCCCAGCGCCCTGGCGGCGTTGGCGGTCATCCAGGTGATGGCGTGTTCGGGCGTGATCTCCGGCATGCGCGCGCGGCGCGCGGACGCCATCACCTTGGCTGCTTCCTGGTTCAGGCGCTGGATGCCCTCGGGTGAATCGGAGTGGACGATGGCGCAGCTGTTCTTCGGCCGGTCGACCAGCGCGATGTTCTCCGGAATGCCGTCGAAGGCTTCCATCTTGAAGCCCCACCAGTCGGCCCACAGCGCACCGCAGACGCCGTCGGCGGCCAGCCTGTCGGCCAGCTTGTAGGCCTCCACGCCGTGGTGGAAGGCGGCTACCTTGAGGCCGAATTCCTTGGCCAGATCGAGCATGGTGGCCATCTCGTCGGCGCGGTAGCAGTGGATGTGCACGCGGATGTCGCCTTCGATCGCGCCGGCCAGTGTGTCCAGCTTGAGATCGCGCTTGCCGCCGGCATCACCGGCGCTGTCGCCCTTGTCGCTGCCGAACCAGCTCTTGCGCTTGGCCGGCTTGGGCTTGTTCTTGGCGATGTAGTCGGCGGCATCGATGAAGGCGGCACGATAGCCGGCCACGTTGCCCATGCGCGTGGCCGGGGTCACGCCCTTGCCCTCGCCATAGACCCGCTTGGGGTTCTCGCCGCAGGCCATTTTCAGGCCCCACGGCGCACCGGGGAACTTCATCGCCTGGTAGGTGATGGCCGGGACGTTCTTCAGCGTCACGCCGCGGCCACCGACAAGGTTGGCCGAGCCCGGCAGCACCTGCATGCTGGTCACGCCGCCGGCCAGCGCGGTGGCGAAGCCCGGGTCCTGCGGCCACACCGAATGTTCGGCCCAGACGTTGGCGGTGACCGGTGCGGTCATCTCGTTGCCATCGCTGTGCGCACCGACGCCCGGGCTGGGATACACGCCCAGGTGCGAATGCACGTCGATCAGGCCCGGAGTGACCCACTTGCCTTGTGCATCAATGCGGGTGACGCCCGCATCGGCCTGCAGCTGGCGGCCGACGGCAACGATGCGGCCGTCGCGCAGCAGCACATCGGCGTTGTCCAGGCGCTGGCCGGTACCGGTCAGCACGGTGGCGTTGTGGATCAGTACCGGCGCATCGGGATGGGCCTGGTAGGTGCTGGGGTAGGGATCGGCGACAAAGCGCGAGGCGCCCACCGCCGGAGCCGTACTCAATGAAAGCAGCGCCAGGGCCACCCCGGCGCGCAACAACGTCGATGCCATGCAGTTCCCCTTGCAACCTGGTCCAACCGCCGACGCTAGCCCGGTGGTGGCGGGCTTGCCAAGTGACCTTCTTCACAGGACGGTCGACGGCGGCTCGACTGCACCGGCCGGGTGGCCGAAAATACCCGGTCCCCCGCCGTACCGGACCGCCCATGAAAAGCAAGCAGGAAATCGTCGACAACTGGCTGCCCCGGTATACCGGCGTGCCTCTGGACCAGTTCGGCCAGCACATCCTGCTGACCAACTTCGGCGGCTACCTGCATACCTTTTCCGAGCTGACCGGTGCGCCGGTCATCGGCCTGGACCGGCCGATGGCAAGCGCCACGATCGACGGCATCACCATGATCAACTTCGGCATGGGCAGCCCCAATGCCGCGATCATCATGGACCTGCTGTCGGCGGTGATGCCCAAGGCGGTGCTGTTCCTGGGCAAGTGCGGCGGCCTCAAGCGCAAGAACCAGCTGGGCGACCTGGTGCTGCCGATCGCTGCGATCCGTGGCGAGGGTACCTCGGGTGACTACCTGCCGCCGGAAGTGCCGGCGTTGCCGGCGTTCGCGCTGCAGCGTGCGGTCTCGACCATGATCCGCGACCTCGGCCACGACTACTGGACCGGCACCGTCTACACCACCAACCGCCGGGTCTGGGAACACGACGAGGCGTTCAAGGAGCGGCTGCGGGCGATGCGCTGCATGGCCATCGACATGGAAACCGCCACCGTGTTCGCCGCCGGCTTCGCCAACCACATCCCCAGCGGTGCGCTGCTGCTGGTGTCGGACCAGCCGATGATCCCCGATGGGGTCAAGACCGAAGCCTCCGATGCCAAGGTCAGCTCCCAGTTCGTGGAAAACCATATCCAGATCGGTATCGAGGCGCTTAAGCTTATCCGGCGCAACGGCAAGTCGGTCCGCCACCTGCGCTTCGACGAATGATGATGATGGCCTGGCGCGGCGCGCCGGCCCTGGGGAGTAGGTGATGGACGTTGCCGCGCAAGTGGTGGAATTCTGGAAGGAGGCGGGCCCCGCGAAGTGGTTCGCCCGCGACGACGCGTTCGACGCGCAGTTCCGCCAGTTGTTTCTGGATGAGCATTTCGCCGCCGCTTCGCGCGCGCGCGAACATTGGCTGGGCAGTGCCGAAGGGGCGCTGGCCCTGATGCTGCTGCTCGACCAGTTCCCGCGCAACTGCTTCCGGGGTACTGCCCATTCCTACGCCACCGATGGCCTGGCCCGGCATTACGCCATGCGCGCCATCGAGGAAGGCCTGGACCTGCAGCTGGTGCCGAAGCTGCGCGCCTTCATCTACCTGCCGTTCGAGCACTCCGAGGATCCGCTGGACCAGGACCGCTCGGTGGCGATGTTCGACGTGCTGGGTGACAAGGAATACCTGCAGTACGCCGAACTGCACCGCGACATCATCCGCCGCTTCGGTCGTTTCCCGCATCGCAATGCCGTGCTGGGCCGCTTCCCCACGGCGGAAGAACTGGATTACCTGGCCGAAGGCGGGTTCGCCGGCTAAGAAAAAGGGGACGGAGGGAATTAAGTCGTTTGTGCCATAAACGACTTAATTCCCTCCGTCCCCTTTTTCAGGGCCGATCAGTACTTCGGCACGCCGTTGTCCACTTCTTCCGACCAGGCGTTGATGCCGCCGGTGACGTTGAACACCTTGGTGAAGCCCAGTGCGCGGAACTGCTCGGCAGCCTGTGCGCTGCGGCCGCCGTGGTGGCACATGAAAGCCAGTGCGGTGTCCTTCGGCAGGGCCTCCAGCTCCGCACGGCCGTTGCCGTCGAAACTCTTGAACGGCACGCCCACGGCAGCGATCTCGCGCTCCTCGGCCGGGCGCACGTCCACCAGGGTGATGTTGCCGGCACGCACCAGGTCATCGGCATCACGCACGCTGATTTCCTGCACCGGCTTGGGTGCGTTCGGATTGTCGATGGCCAGGCCCTTGCCGCGGATGTCGTCCACCCAGTCGATGGTGATGCCGTTGGCGCGACGCGCGCTGGCCAGGTCGAACTGCACGCGCAGGCCGTTGGACTCGGCAGCGATCGCGCCTTCGTCGTGCGGAGCCAGCTGGAAGTTCGGCTGGAAACCGGCGTCGATGCTCAGCTGCAGGGCAGCGCCCGGAGCGTCGGCCAGCGCGCCCTTGAGCATTTCCACGGCGGCCGGGGTGACGGTGATGCTCGGCGGGGTGCGGTCCGGTGCGGCCAGGCCCAGCACGCTGCTCAGCTCGCCGCTGGCGGCCATCTGCAGCACGATGTCGCTGCCACCGACCAGTTCGCCGTCGATGTACAGCTGCGGGATGGTCGGCCAGTCGCCGTAGGCCTTGATGCCTTCACGGATTTCCTGGTCGGCCAGCACGTTGACGTGGGCGAACTCGACGCCGAGATCCTGCAGGGCGCCCACGGCCTTGGCCGAGAAACCGCACTGCGGCATCGACGGCTGGCCCTTCATGAACAGCACGACGCGGTTGGCGTTGAGGATGGATTCGATGCGCGAACGCAGGGCGGGATCGAGGGACATGGACGTCGGGTTTCCGGGAATTCGAATCATCAATTCTACCCCTCATGGCATCATGGGGGATGAGCAACGCAGGAACATTGCATCGCATCCCGACCCGGCCCTGGCGCTGGCTGCCCTGGCTGGTGGCGTCGCAGTTGGCCGTGATCCTGGTATGGGTACTGGCAGGCTGGCACTGGGGCCTGCCGCTGATGGTGGCCAGCCACGCGCTGTTCATGGTGCCGATATTCCTGCCCAACAGCCGCTTCTACGCACCGGTGCTGAGCCGGTTGCCAGAGGCCGGCAACAGCGTCTGGCTGACGATCGATGACGGCCCTGGCCCGGAAACCCGCGCCGTGCTCGACCTGCTGGACCGCCACCAGGCGCGCGCCACCTTCTTCCTGGTGGGGGAACGTGCGCTGGCACAGCCGGAACTGGTGCAGGAGATCCTGCGCCGCGGCCACGACCTGGGCAACCACAGCCACAGCCACCCACAGGCGCGCTTCTGGCGTCTGGGCCCGGCGGCGATGCGGGCGGAGATCGAGGGCTGCCAGCATGCACTGCAGGCCCTGAGCGGGCATCCAGTGCGCTGGTACCGCTCGGTGGTGGGCATGACCAATCCGTTCGTGGCACCGGTGTTGAAGGCGCTGGGCCTGGTGCGCGTGGGCTGGAGTGCCCGGGGCTACGACGGCGTCGGCTGCACGCCGGAGGGCGTGCTGGCACGGCTGCTGCCTGACCTGCAACCCGGCGCCATCGTGCTGCTGCATGAGGGCGCCGCCCACGGTCACAATCGGGTGATCATCGAACGCGTGCTGCAGGCGCTGGACGAGCGGGGGCTGAAGGCGCGGCTGCCGGTCCTGTAAACCAGGCTTCTGGCCGCTTGGGGCAGCCAGGCTTGGGCTCGCCCCTACAGGAATGGTCGCGAGGCCATCCACGCATGGCGTGGATCTACCGCAACAGCACAGCCGAGCGTGGGTTCGGCCCTACAACGCGGGGCGTTTGGCCACCAGCAGCCAGCTGTTGAAGGGGGTACGCCCGTGCAGCGGCCGGGGTGCGGTCACCTGCAATCCAGCTTCGGCAAGCGTTGTCTGCAATACCTGCGGATCGGGGTAGTGGCGCGGTCGCGTGCCCATCCAGCCGATCAGCCAGGCCAGCCGGTCCGCCACCCGCGTGGTGCGGTCGCGGCCATCGCCGGTGGCCAGCGGCGTGCGCAGCAGCAGGCGGCCGCCGCGGGCCACCTGTGCGCTGGCCGCGCGCAGCAGTGCCTGCTGTGGGCCCGCGTCCAGGTACTGCAGCACGTCCAGCAGCAGGACGTGCCCGGCCTGCGCCGGCAGCGGCGCCTGCACATCCACGCAATCGAAGCGCACGTCATGCAGGTCGGCGGCAGCACGCTGCGCGCGGGTGATCTTGCCGGCATCCACGTCCACGCCAAGGTAGCGCTGGGTACCGCCGCGCTGGCGCAGTACATGGGCGAACAGGCCCAGCCCGCAGCCCAGGTCCAGCACCGGCTGCCCATCGTCAGGCAGATGCTGCAGCACGCCGTCGTACAGCGGATCGCTGCCGAGCTTGCCACGGGTGTAGTAGTAGTCGCGGCGGCTGCCCCAGGCCTGCGCCGGGCGGAAGGCCTCGGCAATCAAGCGGGCCTGCGGGGCCGTCAGGGGAGTGCAGGGCAGGGGCGGGCCGTTCCGTGGCGTGCCGTCCATCGCCTCAGTCCGTGCCGCCGAGCAGGTGCGCGGCCACCGGAAGGGCGCGTGCGCTCCACAGCGCGTACATCCGCGCCGAAGGGTGCAGGCCATCCTCGGCGATCATCGTCGGGTCTTCGCCCTGTGCGCGGCTGATATCGGTGATGTCGACGAAGGCCACGCCCTGCTGGGTGCTGATCACCTCGGCTGCCGCGTTGAACTCGTCGGTCTCGATCTCGATCGCGGCCAGGTCGCGGCCACTGCCTGCGCCGAACGGGGTCGCGCCCCAATCGGGGAAGGACAGCACCAGCACGCGTCCGGCATCACCGCCAGCGAAGCCGATCGCCCGCTGCAGAAGCACCAGGAACTGGCTGCGGTATTCGTCCAGCGGACGCCCGCGGTACTGGTTGTTGACGCCGATCAGCAGGCTGACGAAATCGAACGGCCCCTGCGGCGCAGCCGCATCGATGCCCGCATCGAGTTCGTCGGTGGTCCAGCCGGTGGTCGCAATGGTCTGCGGATCGGACAGCTCAATGCCCTGCGCACGCAGCGTGGCGGCCAGCTGGTGCGGCCAGCGGCCTTCGACTGCAACCGCTTCACCGATGGTGTACGAATCGCCCAGCGCCAGGTAGGACAGCGCCACGCTCAGGCCACCGAACGGCGCGGCTTCAGCGGCACGACCTTGGTCGCGTCCTCGGCACGCCGCGCCAGCACGCGGTCGATGCGCGCGAACACATCGCGCATCACCGAGGCCTCCGGCATCAGGGTCACGCGGAAATGATGGCGGTAGGGCACGTTGAAGCTCGAGCCCGGCACCACCAGCACGCCTTCGTTGTTCATCAGGTCCAGCGCGAAGTTGTGGTCGTCGAAGCCCTTCGCAGCGGCGCCGACCACGGCCGGGAACGCGTACAGCGCGCCGGCCGGTGCGACCAGCGACAGATGTTCGCTGGCTTCGCAGGCCTCGATGACCGCGCGGCGGGTTTCATACAGGCGGCCGCCCGGCGTGCACAGCTCGGAAATGGTGTCCGGACCGTTCACCGCGGCCTCGATGGCGTACTGGCCCGGCACGTTGGCGCACAGGCGCAGCGCGCCCAACAGGTCCAGTGCCGCGCGGAAGTCACCCAGGCGGGCATCGTCGCCGCTGAGGTGGGCCCAGCCCACGCGCCAGCCGCAGGCGCGGTGCACCTTGCTCAGGCCGCTGAAGGTCAGGCACGGATGATCACCGGCCAGCGGCGCGACCGGCTGGAACACCGCGTCGTCGTACAGGATCTGGTCGTAGATCTCGTCGACCAGCAGCAACAGGTTGTGGCGGCGTGCGATCTCGACCACGCGCTCCAGCAGTTCGCGCGGGTAGCTGGCGCCGCTGGGGTTGTTCGGATTGATCAGCACGATGGCGCGGGTGCGCGAGGACACCAGCGTCTCGATCTCGCTCGGGTCCGGCTGGAAGCCGTTCTCCGGTGCGCAGCGGTAGTACACCGGACGGCCATCGTTGAGGATGGTCGAGGCCGACCACAGCGGGTAGTCGGGCGAGGGCACCAGCACTTCATCGCCCGGGTTGAGCAGCGCACGCAGCGACAGGTCGATCAGCTCGCTGACGCCATTGCCGAGGAAGACACGGTCAGGGTGCGCATCGGGCGCGCCACGACGGGCGTAGTAGCTGGCGATGGCTTCGCGCGCCACCGGCAGGCCCTGCTGGTGCGTGTACGGGTCGGTGCGGCCCATGTCGTCAGCGATCGCACGCTGCAGGTGCTCCGGCGCGCGGAAGCCGAAAGCGCCCGGATTGCCGATGTTGAGCTTGATCAGCTTGCGGCCCTGCGCCTCCAGCTCCCGGGCTCGCCGCGCCAGTTCTCCGCGGATTTCGTAGCGCACCTCGGAAAGGCGCTCGCGGATGGCCAGGGGCTTGGGCGAGTTGGTGGACATGGGAGCTGGGCCGTCAAAAGGCATGGGGCTTCCATCCTACCGGAATTGCTGCAATGCATGGCAAGGGCGCCGGGCCCGTCATTGCTGGGCTGGCAGGGCGCCGGCACAGGTAGAATGGCGGCGATGACCCAGACCCCCGATTTCATCGCCCTGCAGACCATCGGCTGGCCCTGGCCGGGCCCGGCGCAGCAGGCCGACTGGCAGGCCGCGATGGCCGCACATCCGCAGGCCCGCCCGGCACGGGTGATCGAACAGCACCGCACCCACTACGTGGTGGCCGATGGCCCGGACGCGTCGATCAAGGCCGAGTCGCTGCCGGAATGGCAGCGCCCGCGCTTCCCCAGCCATGAACGGCCGGCGGTGGGTGACTGGGTGCTGCTCGATGGCATCCGCATCGTCGCGCTGCTGCCACGCCGCACCGCGATCAAGCGAGGCGCCGCCGGCGAGCATTACCACCAGCAGGTGATCGCAGCCAACATCGATACGGTGTTCATCGTCTGCGGCCTGGATGCCGACTTCAATCCGCGCCGCATCGAGCGTTACCTGCTGCTGGTCGGCGGTGGCGGTGCCGAGCCGGTGGTGGTGCTGACCAAGGCTGACCAGACCGAGTACAGCGAAGACGCGCTGGCGGTGCTGGAGGAGCTGGAGATGCAGGGCATCGCGCTGCATGCGATCAACGGCCTGGATGCCGACAGCGTGGCGGTGCTGCAGCCGTGGCTGGGCCCGGGCCGCACGGTGGTGCTGGTGGGCTCGTCCGGTGCCGGCAAATCCACGCTGACCAACACCCTGCTGGGCGAGCAGCGGATGAAGACCAACGCGGTGCGCGCCAACGATTCGCGCGGACGCCACACCACCACGCACCGCGCGCTGATGCCGCTGCCGACCGGCGCCTGCCTGATCGACACCCCCGGCATGCGCGAGCTGAAGCCGACCGGCGAAGAGACGCTGTCCGAAGGCGGCTTCGCCGATATCGAAGCGCTGGCCGCACAGTGCCGTTTCAACGACTGCAAGCACCAGCAGGAACCGGGCTGTGCCGTACGCGCAGCGATCGAAGCAGGTGAGATCGAAGAGAGCCGGCTGCTCAACTACTTCAAGCTGAAGGAAGAAGTGGCCGCCGCCGCCGCCAAGCTGGCGGTCCGCCAGGCCGAGACCGCGCAGGAGCGTGGCGGCAAGAAGGGCAAGGGCCAGCAGTTCCGCCCGGCCGGCAAGCCGCGTAGGCGCTGATCGGTACCGCGGGGTCGGATCCCATTGCACCGCAATGGGCGCTGACCCCTGCAATGACCCCGCCTCTGTCTGCTTCGGGCGGGTGCCAACTGCCCGCTCCTGATAGGTGCCAACCCTGGTTGGCACGGGTGTGTCCGAAGCCCGCCGTCGGCGGACGCCAACCAACGTTGGCACCTACCAAAGCAAGGGCAGGGCGCTATAGTCCGCGCATGGAACCGACTGCGACGCTGGACCGTGACGTGGCCCACCATGCAGCGCTCGATGCGCGCCTGGTCGAGGCCGTGGGAGGCATCCGCCTGCTGGGCCTGACCAGTTGGCCGGCAACGGTGCAGGCACCGTTTCTGGACAGCTTGGCACGTGGTCAGCCGGTGCTGCCGAAGGTGGATTACCCACGGCTGGACTTCAGCGAAGAACGTCGCGCGCTGGCCGCGATCGCCGCCGATTGCGACGACAGCCACCCACTGGGCCACTACGTGCGACAGTCGGCGCAGAGCTGGGACCTGGCCGCGCAGCTGCTGGAAGGGCTGGGCACCGCGGCGGTCGATACCTGTTCGGTGCAGCTGTTCGGCGCACCCGAGCAGCCGCTGCCGGGCAATGGCCCGAGCACGCGCGAAGCAGCGCGCCACTTCATCCAGATTGCCGCCGAACTGGACCACGAACTGCTGGCGCCGGAAGAGCAGGTGCCAGTGTCGGCCATCGCCCTGCAGCTGCAGCTGCAGAACGACCTGGATGCCTTCTTCGAATCGCGCATCATCCAGGTACAGCTCGACCCGGAACTGGTGTCCAAGGCGGCTGCCGGTCCGACCCGTATCCGACTGCGCACCAGTGCCCGCTTCAGTGCCTACGACCGCGCGCAGCTGTTCCACCACGAAGCGCTGGTGCATTCGCTGACCGCATTGAACGGCCGCGAACAGCCGGTGCTGCCGAGCCTGGCATTGTCCTCGCCACGGGTGACCGCCACCCAGGAAGGTCTGGCCACCTTCGCCGAGCAGATCACCGGCAGCATCGACATCGAGCGCCTCAAGCGCATCAGCCTGCGTACCGAAGCAATTGCGATGGCACGCGAAGGCGCCGATTTCATCGAAGTGTTCCGCTATTTCTGCGATGCGGGGCAGAACGCAGAGGAGAGTTTCGCCTCGGCACAGCGCGTGTTCCGCGGCGTGCCGCCGAGTGGCGGCCTGGCCTTCACCAAGGACACGGTGTACCTGCGCGGCCTGGTGTCGGTGCACACCTTCTTCCGCCACATGCTGGCCGAGGACCGCCTGCAGGTCTGTCGCTGGTTGTTCGCCGGCAAGATGAGCCTGACCGATGCGATCGCGTTCGCGCCGTTGTTCGAGGCGGGGGTGCTGAAGCCTCCGCGCTGGCTGCCGCACTGGGTGAGCCGGGCGAATGGCCTGGCCGGGATGCTGGCGTTCTCGCTGTTTGCCAACCGGATACGGATGGACCAGCTGGCGCCGGAATGAAATGCGTTGGCGGATCCTCCTGCGCCTGCCTGCTATCGGCTGGGAGGAGGCGGGGCACCCTGGTCAGGACACGCAAAAGCCCCTCCATGGTGCTCGATGGCGCCATCCATGGCGCCAACGGTCCTGACCAGGGTGCCCCGCCTCCTCCAGACAATTTCCTGCGGGCGCGGCAGCAGGTCCACCAGAGGGATTGCGCTTGAAAAGCAAAGAGCCGGGCATTGCCCGGCTCTTTGCTTTTGCTCTTGCTTTCCATTGCCTCCGCGCCGGCGCGGGGAACTGTCCAGCGGGGGTAGGCAGGCCCATGCAGGACCGTGAGGCGCATGGATGCGCCGATCGAGCCCCCATGGATGGGTTTACGGCGTGTCCTGCATGGGCCTGCCTACCCACGCCATGCAGGAACAATCAACGCGCTGCAGCGCCCGCTTTCGATTTAGAACTCCGCCGCCACCGTCATGAACAACTGCCGCGGTGCGCTCGCATGGATCGCATAACGCGTGCCCTTCGGATCAGTCGGTGCGAACGAACTCAGCTGGCCGGCATAGCGCTTGTTGGTCAGGTTGGTCGCATTCAACGACACCCGCACGTTGCGCAGGCCCAGGCCGGGGCCGAAGTCGTAGCCCGCACCGGCGTCGAAGGTGGTCACGCCCGGCACCGACTGGTCGTTGGTGTAGGTGTAGTAGCGCTTGCCGGTGTACTTGGCACGCAGGCTGGCGAAGAAACCGTCGCGGTTCCAGCTGATCTCACTGGAGGCCATGCGCTGCGGCGTATCCACCGTGATCTTGCCGGCCACCGGAACGATGGCGCCGCCCGAGGTGTAGTCATCCTCGTAGGTGGTCTTGTTCCAGGACAGCGCGTTGTACCACTGCAGGCCGTCGATCGGCTTGAGGATGAAGGTCAGTTCCGCGCCGTAGCTCTTCACCGAACCGACGTTGATGAAGCGCGTCACGCACTCCGGACGCGTGCCGACTTCGATGCTCGAGCACGGGTTCAACGACAGCAGGCGGTTGTCGAACTTCACGTTGTAACCCGCGATCGACGCCTGGTACTTCTCGCCGAAGGTACGGAAGCCGGCTTCCAGGCTCTTGGACTTCTCCGGCTCCAGGCCAGCGCTGGCCGCGAACGATTCCGGCGACACCTGCAGCGGGCCGCCGCTGCCACCGCCGACGAAGGCGGCGATGTTTTCGGCGTACGAGGCGAACAGCTCGTTGTTGGCGTTGAGCTTGAAGCCCAGGCCCACCTGCGGCAGCACCGATTCCTTGGCGGTCAGCGTGCCCGAGGCGATGCTGGTTTCCACGCCCGGCTGGGCGGTGGCACGCATGCGGGTGTTCGGGCTCTTGATGCCCACGTCCACGGTCAGGCGCTGGTCCAGGAAGCGCATGCGGTCCTGTACGTAGAACTGGCGCGTGCGGATGTCGAAGTCCTGGTTGAACAGCAGGCGATCAGGATTCTTCAGGTACAGGTCGTCCAGGAACGGGCCACTGATGTAGTAGAAGTTGCGCGAGACGTTGTGGTCGTTCTGCTCATACCACAGGCCGGCTTCCAGTTCGTGGATGCCCACCGTCCACGACAATGCGGCGGTCAGGCCATCGCGGTTGATCGTGTAGTTGGTGCTGCGGATCGAGATCGGCAGCATCCTGTCGGTGCCCGGGTAGGACGGCTGGCCCGGTGCCCACCAGTGGCCCTGGCCACGGTTGTCGTGGTGGTAGGCCAGCAGCTTCAGGCGGCCCTGCTCGCCCAGGCGCAGGTCGGCATCGACCGAATAGAGATTGTCGTCGCGCAATGCGCGGCTCTGGTAGTAGGCATCGTCGATGCTGTTGACGCCGCCGCTGAACTTGCAGCGTGCCTTGTTGTAGGTGCCCGGCGCGCAGTACGCAGCGGCGACGGCGCGATCCCAGTCCGGCGCGTAGATGTTCCAATCCCAGCCCAGGCCACGCGCCAGCATGTCCTTGGACAGGTAGGCGTAGTTGGCCTGGCTGGCGCGCGAGGTGGCCACGAACGCACCGAAGCGGTGGTCGCCGACATTCCACACTGCCTTGGCGTTGAACTGGCGGGTGGTCTGGTTCTGGTAGGGCGCGGCCCACATGTCCTGGTCCTGGTGCACGCCGGACACATAGGCTGAGAAGCCGTTGATGTCACCGGTATCCACGCGCAGGTAGCCACGGCGCTGGCTGTTGTCGCCGACGGTGACGCTGGCGCGGCCACCGAACTCGGTGGACGGGTCCATCGAGAAGTACTGGATGGTGCCGCCCAGGTTGCTGGTCGAGGCCACGCCCAGCGAACCGATGCCCTGCGACAGCTCGGCACCGGCCAGGTTCTCGGCGATGATCGCGCGGGCGATGCTCAGGCCGTTGTAGTTGCCGTAGCTGTTGTCGCCCAGCGGGATGCCGTCCAGCGTGTAGCCGAGGCGGCTCTTGTCGAAGCCGCGCAGGCTGATGGTCTGCGATTCTTCGTTGGCGCCGAAGGCATCGTTGGACTGCACCGACACGCCCGGCAGGCGGTCGAGGATCTTCTGGCCGCTGGTGCCCGGCGGCAGCACCTGCTTGTCGACGGTGGTGATGCGCTGCACCTGGCGGGTCTCGCCCTGGCCGATCACGGAGACGGTATCCAGCGTCTGCGCGCTCAGCGCGGCATCGGTGCTGGCGCCGGTATCGGCGGCGGTGGCGGCATGGGCGCTGGTGGCGGCGGAGAGCGCGATCGCCACGGCGATCGTCAGGTGTCGGGTCTGCATGGTGGTCCGTTGCATTGGGGGTGGTCACCGGCACGCGTGCGCGGTGCATGGCCACTATGCGAACGGAACATGAAACCTTCTTTACGGAAAACCAACGAACGGTGCAGGGCAGTGGTGCGTGTCCTGCAACATGTTCGTCATGGTGGTAGGCCGGTGGGAATCAGAAGCGCTCCCCAGGCCAGCTCAATTTGAGCTGGTCCATGCAGTCACGGTCATGTTCGGAGAATGAGAACCCGATCTGGATGCCGTTCACTACTGTGCCGAACACCGTCGACTCGTCCAGGCTATGCCCTGACGGCACGGAAAGGACATTGAAGTCGGGGTAGCGACGACCCATCTGCTTTCGCGAGATGCAGGCGCCGCTCAGCCGCAGCGTAATGCCTTTGATGATTCGCCCCGACGCGTCGGTGTAGATCTGGCCAGAGGGCCCCTTGATCCTCCCAGCGACCGCGAATGGCGCCAGATCGATGGTGGCGCTGTCGCCCCGGCCCATTCTTGCTTCCGAACGCGAGCCGGCCGGAGCCAGGGGTGACAGCTGCGCGACAAGGTCAGAGCGTGACAGCTGCAAGGACCAGCGCTCCACGAGCCGCCAGGTTGCATCCGCCTCTTCCGCAGTGGCAGCGGACGTGGCTGCTGTTGCAGAACCGGCAACCAACAGGCTCAGGATCAGAAGAAGTTCAGGGACGGGCTGCGATCGCTTCATCGTAGATTCTTCCGTAGAAGTCGTTGTAGTTCTCGCCGGTGGTTGAAGTTACGTTGTTGTCGCAGAACAGCTTACCTACCTGCCGGTCCAGGTCTTCACCGCCGGCATCGGCCTGTGCGATGAGGCCAGGACCGTTGGACGCAGCTACGCCGATGTCGTAGTACCCCAGGCTGGTCACCAGAAGCTCACTGCGCGCGGTGAGGTTGTTGAGTACCGCTTTCCCCTCCATGGTGCAGAAGTGCTGGATGAACGCACCTCGGGTGCTCAAGGGGATACCTTCGAAATACAGTGCGTGTCCCACTTCATGGGCAATGGCTGCGATCCGGAAGTAATAGCCTGCAATGTCGGAGGAATCGCAGTCGAAGGACTGGATGTAGACCCGGATGGGATCGCGATTGGTATAGGACGCGGGAGCCCAGGCGAAGGTCCACTCCGGATGGCCGGTGATCTGCGCGTCGAGCGTGGGCGCGCCTGGGATCAGCCAGTCGGGGCAGCCCAGGCCCGTGATCACCCGCATAGGCGGGGGCTCCGCGCGGGTCGGTGTCGCCAGCAGCGTAGTGGCGACCACGAGAAGCGCAATCAGCAATGCACGCATGCCAACCTCCTTGATCCGCGATTCCAGCCGTTCATCCATCGGGCTCGGCGAGCGCTGGCAGCTATAGCACCGGTTCTGCCGATGTATCGGGAAGTGCGTCTCAGAAATGCAGAAACAAAAGGGGCCGGATCACCTTCACAACTGAAGGTGATCCGGCCCCCGCGCACTCCGTGGGGGAGGGCTCAACCCATGTACAGGCCACCGTTGACCGCGTAGTCGGCACCGGTCACATACGAGGCTTCATCCGACGCCAGCCACGCGCACAGGCCGGCCACTTCCTCGGGGCGGCCCAGGCGGCGAACCGGCACCGAGGCAGCCAGCCGGTCCAGTACATCCGGCGGGAAACTGCTGATCGCCTGGCTGGCGATGTAGCCCGGCGACAGCGTGTTGACGGTGACCCCGCGCGACGCAACTTCGGCAGCCAGCGCACGGCTGAAGCCATGCATCGCGGCCTTGGCGGTAGCGTAGTTCACCTGGCCGATCTGGCCCTTGTGGGCACTGACCGAACCGATGTTGATGATGCGGCCCCAGCCCCGCGTGGCCATGCCGTCCACCACCTGCTTGGTCAGGTTGAACAGCGCGTTGAGGTTGGAGGCGATCACCGCGTTCCAGTCCTCCACCGTCATCTGCCGGAACAGCAGGTCGCGGCTGCCGCCGGAATTGTTGACCAGTACATCCACCTCGCCGACTTCGGCGCGGACCTTGGCGAACGCCGCGCTGGTCGAGGCCCAGTCCGTCGCGTTGCCTTCGGAGGCGATGAAGTCGAAGCCCTGTTCGCGCTGCTCGCGCAGCCAGTTGGCCTTGCGCGGCGAGTTCGGCGCGCAGCCGGCAACCACGGTGTGGCCGCTGCGGGCCAGGCTCTGGCAGATGGCAGTGCCGACACTGCCCATTCCACTGGTGACGTAAGCGATTCGAAGCGTCATTGCAGAAGGCTCCTTGGCAAAGGGTCAGGCGGCGAGGGGATACAGGCCGAACAGCAGGCTGCCGACCATCAGCAGCATCGAGATGGCGATGGCCCACTTCAGGGTGAACTTCTGGTGGTCGGCGAATTCGACCTTGGCCAGGCCCACCAGCAGGTAGGTGGACGGCACCAGCGGGCTGAGCAGGTGCACCGGCTGGCCGGCCAGCGAGGCGCGTGCCATTTCCACCGGGGTGATGCCGTAGTTGCCAGCGGCCTCGGACAGGATCGGCAGCACGCCGAAGTAGAACGCGTCGTTGGACATGAAGAAGGTGAACGGCATCGACGCCACCGCCGTGATCACCGCCAGGTACGGGCCCCACGATTCCGGAATCACCGCCAGGAAGCTGTGTGACATCGCTTCGACCATGCCGGTGTTGTTGAGGATGCCGGTGAAGATGCCCGCGGCGAAGATCAGCGACACCACCGACAGCACGTTGCCGGCATGGTTGACCACGCGGCGGCGCTGCTCGGCCAGGTTCGGATAGTTGATCACCAGGGCGATGGCGAAGCCGACCATGAACAGCACCGGCATCGGCAGCACGCCGATGATCAGCGCGGTCATCAGTGCCACGGTCAGCGCCAGGTTCACCCACAGCAGCTTCGGGCGCTTGATGTCTTCGGCGTCTTCCACGGTCGGCAGCGGGTTGCTGTCATCGGACACGCTGTTGTCCATCCAGCTGCCGCCCTTGGGCAGGGTCACCACGCCGAGGCGTCGGCGTTCCTTCAGGCCCAGGTACCAGGCCAGCAGCAGCACGCCGGCACAGGCGATCACCATCGACGGGATCAGCGGCACGAACACGTCGGCCGGGTCCACGTGCAGCGCGGTGGCCGCGCGTGCGGTCGGGCCGCCCCACGGGGTCAGGTTCATCACGCCGCCGGCAAGGATGGTCACGCACGTCATGTTCAGCGCGTTCATGCCCAGCCGCTGGTACAGCGGCAGCATCGCCGAGACGGTGATCATGTAGGTGGTCGAGCCATCGCCGTCGAGCGAGATCAGCATCGCCAGCACCGCGGTGCCAAGCACGATCTTCATCGGATCGCCCTTGACGAAGCGCAGGATCACCCGCACCAGCGGATCGAACAGGCCGGCGTCGATCATCACCCCGAAGTAGAGGATGGCGAACATCAGCATCACGCCGGTCGGCGCGATCTTCTTGATGCCCTCCAGCATCATCTCGTCGATGCCGGCACCGAAGCCACCGATCAGCGCGAACAGGATGGGAATGGTGATCAGGGCGACGAGCGGCGACAGGCGTTTGCTCATGATCAAGTACATGAACGTAATGACCATGCCAAAGCCGAGGATGCTCAGCATCATCTGCGGACTCCTTGCGAAAACAGGACGTGGGGAGTGGAAGGGGCCCGGGCGGAATGCCCGGAATGTCGGGCCTAGAAGTCGTACTGCAGGCGGCCGGTGACCGCGCGCGTGCGGTCCACCGTCACCCCGGCCAGGCGATCACGGTTGCGGCTTTCGATCACGTTGAGCATGAAGCGCAGGTTGTCGCGCAGGTACCAGTTGCCACCCAGCGTCCAGGCTTCGGTGCTGCCGCGACGCAGGTCCGGCGCACCGTCGAGATGCTGCGCGCCCCACATCTGGTCGTAGCGCAGCGCCACTTCGAAAGCACCGGCCTTGTGCCGGATGTCCTTCACCCGCGCGAATCGACCGGTCTTGCGGTCGTAGGCACGGCTTTCGCCGGTGACGAACCAGCTGAGCATGCCGTAGGCCGCCATTACATCGCCGCGCTGCGCGCCGTCGTCGAAGGTGGCGCCACTGAACTCGCCCTGCCACGACAGCGGGCCGCGCACCTGCGCGTATTCCAGCGACCACTTGTTGACGTCGGTATCGCGGCCGGCGGAGAAGTCGACCAGGGTCAGGCGGCTGTTGTCGGACAGATGGCCGGCCGGGCGCGGGCGGATGCGCAGGCCGGGCACGCCGTTGGCGCCGGGATTGTCGTAGGCCTCGCGGGCCAGCGACAGGCCCAGGTGCAGCACGTCGCCATCGCTGGGCGAGGGCGCCCAGGTGACGCGGCCACCGGCAGCGCGACCCTTCACCTGCCAGGCGTCGATGCTCTCCAGGCTGTAGAGGCTGGCCGCCCAGGTGAAGTCACCGGGGTTGGCCTGCCAGGACGCACCCAGGCGGTACAGCGGCGCCAGCGTGGTGCCGGCGTTGCCGCGCTCCAGGAAGCTGCCGTAGTTGGAGCTGGTACGGTCATCCAGCGAGAAGTACTGCTTGAACTGGCCCACGGTCAGCTTGCCGGCCTTGCCGAAGCTGCGTGCCAGGTACACGTCCTTGGCCTCGACGCGGTCGCCGGAGAAATCGGCTTCCAGCTTGTAGTCGACCACGAAGAACTTGCCGGACACGTCAACCCACGCACGGCGGATTTCGGTGTCGTCCTTGTTCGGGGTGCCCCGGTTGTCGTTGTCGAAGGTGGCGAAGTCCAGGTGCAGGCGACCACCGAGGGTGGCGGTGACCGGACGGTCGTCTTCGGCGGCGAAGGCCGGCGCCGACAGGGCAGCCAGCGCCATCATGGCGGCAGGGCGCCGCCAGGCAAACGTGAATTCCACAAACCCTCCCAGGTGCGCGCCAGGCGCGCGGCAGTCGTGGGCACCGGACGGTGCGCGGCCGCAGTCTGGGTCGCGCAGGCTGTCATCGTCCTGTCAACGGATTGTGCGGTGCAGCGTAAAGCGGCCCGCTGCCACCTCCGGGCGGGGCGCGGCGAGCGCGGCAGCGGCATGCGGTAGCATTCGTTTCCCTTCCCACCCCCGTGCCCATGCGCCTGCTGCTGGTCGAAGACAACCCGGATCTGGCCGATGCGATCATCCGCCGCATGCGCCGCAGTGGGCATGCCGTGGACTGGCAGGCCGATGGCCTGGCGGCGGCCAGCGTGCTGCGCTACCAGAGCTTCGACCTGGTGGTGCTGGATATCGGCCTGCCCAAGCTCGATGGCCTGCGCGTGCTGGCCGGCATGCGCGAGCGCGGCGACAGCACGCCAGTGCTGATGCTGACCGCGCGCGATGGCATCGAAGACCGCGTGCAGGCGCTGGATGTCGGCGCCGACGACTACCTGGGCAAACCGTTCGATTTCCGCGAGTTCGAAGCACGCTGCCGCGTGCTGCTGCGGCGTGCGCGTGGGCAGGCCAGCGAAGTGGTGCAGATCGGCGGCTTCCAGTTCGATAACGCCGCGCACCGGGTCAGCCTCGACGGTGAACCGATCGAACTGCCCAACCGCGAATATCGGTTGCTGGAGATCCTGGTCGGCCGCCTCGGCCAGGTGGTCGGCAAGGACGAAATCGGCAACGGCCTGTTCGGCTTCGACGACGAAGCCGGTCCGAATGCCATCGAACTGTATGTGGGTCGCCTGAGAAAGAAGCTGGCAGGCGCACCGCTGCGCATCACCACGGTGCGCGGCGTTGGCTACCTGCTGGAAGCCAGTGACGGCAGCGCCGACGCCGATGGCTGACGCGCGTACCGTGAATGCCGCACCGGGCTCGCTGCGGCGCACGTTGCTGCTCTATCTTGGCGCGTTGCTGGCGGTGTTCGCGGTGGCCCTGCTGTTTGCCGCGCGCGGCTATGGCCAGCGCGCCGCCAACCGTTCCTACGATCACCTTCTGGTGTCCTCGGCGTTGTCCATTGCCGATTCGGTGGCCCTGGTCGATGGCCAGTGGCAGGTCGATCTTCCCTATGCCGCGCTGGACCTGCTGGCGATGGCCCCGGAAGACCGTGTGTTCTATCGGGTCGCCGACAGTCGCGGCAACCTGATCACCGGCTACGGCGACCTGCCGGCGCCACCGCGCCGGCCCGGCACGCAACCGCAGCTGTTTGATGCGGCGTACAGCGGCGAGACCGTGCGCTTCGTGGTGGTCGGCCGCAGTTTCGCCGCCGCGTCGGCGCAGGGCGAGGTGCAGGTGCAGGTCGGCCAGACCCGGCGTGCACGTGAAGCGGTTGCGCAGGACATGGTCAACCGTGCATTGCTGGCGATCGGTGTGCTGTCCGGGCTGCTGCTGGCGCTGGTGGCCTTTGGCGTGCATCGCGCGTTCCGGCCATTGGTGCGGGTGGAACGCGAGCTGTCGCGCCGCGAGCCGTCCGATCTGAAACCGCTGGATGCGCGCGTGCCGCGCGAGATGGACCAGATGGTGGCGGCGTTGAACCGCTTCATGGAACGACTGTCCAGCAGCAACGAGACCTTGCGCGCGTTCATGGCCGAGGCCGCGCACCAGATGCGTACGCCGTTGGCTGCCCTGCGCGCGCAGGCACAGCTGGCGCTGGATGACGACGACCCCGAGGACATGCGGCGCAGCCTGCAGGCGATCGAACGCAATGCCACCCACATGAGCCGGTTGCTGAACCAGCTGCTCAGCGATGCCAGCGTGATCCATCGCTCGCATCTGCAGCGCTTTGCAGCGGTGGACCTGGCCGAGACCGTGCACCAGGCCCTGCATGAGGCACTGCCGCAGGCCGGCCCGGCACCGCGCGTACAACTGGCGATGACCGCCGAACCCGTGCAGGTGCACGGTGATGCGCTGCTGCTGCGCGAGGCGATCAAGAACCTGGTCGACAACGCACTCAAGTACGGCGGTGACGGTCCGTTGCAGATCGCATTGACCGTGGAAGGCGGGCAGGCCGTGCTGACCATCGCCGACCACGGTGCCGGCATCGCGGCCGCCGATGCCGAGCGCGTATTCGAGCGCTTCGCCCGTGGCGAAGGCGCGCCGTCCGGCGGCGCCGGGCTTGGCCTGGCCATCGTCAAGCGCGTGGTCGACAGCCATGGCGGTCGCATCGACCTCAGCAACCGTCCGCAGGGCGGGCTGGTCGCCACCATCCGCCTGCCCCGGAGCACTCCATGATCCGCCTGTTCGCTGCTGCCGTTGCCTTGCTGCTGGCCCTGCCGGTGCTTGCAGCACCGGGCGACGTGCGCCGCTTCCCGGCCCAGGCAAAGGCCACTGCGCAGCTGCGCATCCACGGCACCACCGACATCGAAGTGTTCGCGGTAGTGATTGCCGACTACCAGCGGCTGTACCCCGGCACTGAGGTGGTGTACGAGGACATCATCACCCAGGACCTGTACGCGCGGTACCTGCACGACCGCGGCGGACCGGCATCGCCGGACCTGCTGATCTCCAGCGGCATGGACCTGCAGACCAAGCTGGTCAACGACGGCCACGCGCTGCCGCATCGTTCGGCGCAGACCGCTGCGCTACCGGCCTGGGCGCAGTGGCGCAACGAGGCCTTCGGCATCAGCTACGAGCCGGTGGTGATGGTCTACAACACCCGCGCACTGCCGGCTGCGAAGGTGCCGCACACGCGTCGGCAACTGCTGGACCGGTTGCGCGCGGAGGGGGCACCGCTGCGCGGCAGGGTCGGTACCTATGACATCGAGCGCAGCAGTGTCGGCTACCTGTTGTCTACGCAGGATGCGCAGCGTGGCAGCATCGCCGGCGCGTTGCTGGGCGCGCTGGGCGACAACGATGTGGTGCGCGAGGAGCGCACCGGCGTGCTGCTGGACAAGGTCGCCAGCGGACAGCTGTCGCTGGTCTACAACGTGCTCGGCTCCTACGCGCAGGCGCGCATCGACGCGGGTGCGCCGCTGGCGATCGTGGAGCCCGAGGACTACACGCTGGTGGTGCTGCGTACCGCGGTGATTCCACGTACCGGCCCACACCCGGAAGAAGCCCGGCGCTTCCTCGACTACCTGTTGTCACCGCGTGGCCAGCAGGTGCTGTCGCGCGAGGCACGCCTGATGCCGATCGTGACCGGCAACGCACGTGGCGACGATGCGCCCGGCCGCAGCCGCCGTCCGATTCAGCTCGGCCCGGGCCTGTTGGTGTACCTGGACGCGCTCAAGCGCCGCCAGTTCCTGGACGCCTGGCGCAGCAGCGTGGAGCCGGCGGGGCGCTGAGGCTCCGGCCTGCCCGTACAATGGCGGCATGAGCGAATACACCATCCTGATCGCCGATGACCACCCGCTGCTGCGTTCGGCGGTGGTGCAGTCGTTGCGGCAGAGCCTGCCGCTGGCGCAGGTGCGCGAGGTCGCCAGCGCCGAGGCATTGGCCGAAGCGCTGGATGCCCACCCGGATGTGGACCTGGTGCTGCTGGACCTGACCATGCCCGGCGCGCACGGTTTCTCCGCGCTGCTGCACGTGCGCGGCTCGCATCCGGACATCCCGGTGGTGATCCTCTCGTCCAACGACCATCCGCGGGTGATCCGTCGTGCCCAGCAGTTCGGCGCGGCTGGTTTCATTCCAAAGTCTGCTCCGGCCGAGACCATCGGCGAGGCGGTGCAGGCGGTGCTCGATGGTGGCCTGTGGTTCCCGGCGATGGCCGCCGAACGCTCCGAGGCCGACGCACTGCTGGCCAGCCGCCTGGCCCAGCTGACCCCGCAGCAGTTCCGCGTGCTGCTGTGCCTGGCCGATGGCCTGCTCAACAAGCAGATCGCCTACACGCTGGGGTTGGCCGAGAACACGGTGAAGGTACATGTCACTGCGATCCTGAAGAAGCTCGAATGCCACAGCCGCACACAGGCAGCGGTACTGGTGAAGGCGCTGGAGCCTGAGGGCGACGCCGGCATCGGGTTGTAGTTTCCAGCCACGCTCGGCGGCCATCTCACGCAATCCCGCATCGCGCTCGGCGGTGACCAGCACCACCGGTGGGCGGGCCTGCCACAACTCGGCCAGCGTCTCGTACAGCACCGGCCCGTGGTGATCGCCCATGCGCACATCCAGCAGCACCAGTTCCGGCACCGCGCCTGTTGCCGCCAGCTGCAGCGCCGCCTGCGGGCCGTCGGCCAGCGCCACCTCGCAGCCCCAGCGCTCCAGCAGCGCGCGGCTGGCGGCGCAGACGTGCGGATCGTCGTCGATCACCCACACCCGGCGACCGCGCAGCGGATTGTCCGCGGCCGGTTCCTGCACCAGCACCGGCACAGGAGCAGTAGCGGGAATCGCGCTGGCTTCGCCGAACGCCACGCCCACCGCGAACACGCTGCCCTGGCCCAGCTGCGAGCGCAGGCGGATCGGGTGGCCGAGCAGCCGACCGATGCGGTCGACGATCGCCAGGCCAAGGCCGGCGCCGCGCTGCTGGCCGTCGTGCAGGCGGCGGAACTCCTCGAAGATCTCGCCCTGCAGCGCATCGGGAATGCCGGGGCCCTGGTCGTGAACTTCGATCCACAGCAGGCCTTCGCGGCGACGGCAGCCGAGCAGCACGCGGCCACGTTCGCTGTAGCGCAGTGCGTTGGACAGGAAGTTCTGCAGGATGCGGCGCAGCAGCACTTCATCGCTGACCACCACCGCAGCGGTATCGACCCAGTCGACCACCAGCCCACGCGACTGCGCGGCGATGCCGAACTCGCGTGCCAGCGTCTGCAGCAAAGGCCCGAGCCGGAACGCCTGTACGCGCGTGGGCAGGCTGCCCGATTCCAGGCGCGCGATATCCAGCAGGCTGTTGAGGATCGCATCCTGCGCGGCCAATGCAGCATCGATGTGGTCGCTGGTCTGTTGCTGCGCCGGGTCAATCAGCTTGCCGCGCAGCACCGAGACGAACATGCGCGCCGCGTTGAGGGGCTGCAGCAGGTCGTGCACGGCCGAGGCAACGAAACGGGTCTTGTAGCGGTTGGCCTGCTCGGCTTCGCGGCGTGCTTCTTCCAGATCATGGGTGCGCTCGGCGATGCGGTGCTCCAGCGCATCGGCCAACGAGCGCAGTTCGCGCGCGGCGTTCTTGTAGCTGGTGATGTCGGCATAGCTGGTGACGAAGCCGCCGTCAGGCAGCGGATTGCCACGGATCTCCAGCACCGTGCCGTCGTCCTTCTCGCTCTCGCGCATGTGCGGGCGGCCGCTGCGCAGGTGGTTCAGGCGACGCTCGATTGCTTCATCGACCGGGCCCGGACCGAGCAGGCCACGGCGTGCGTTGAAGCGGAACAGTTCCTCGATCGGCCGGCCGACGCGAACCAGGTCCTGTGGGAAACGGAACAGTTCCAGGTAGCGCGAGTTCCACGCGACCAGGCGCAGTTCGCGGTCGATCACCACCACGCCCTGCGGCAGGTGTTCGAGGCTGCGGCTGAGTCCGCTGTCGGCGTCGGTGGCCGCCTGCAGCAGGCCATCCTGTGCGGTGCGCAGTTCCTGTGCGTGCTGCTTGAGCAGGGTTTCCAGTTCGCGGCGGCTGCGCAGGCGATGCTTGGCCAGGCGTCGGCGCTGCTGCACGAACAGCACCAGGAAGCCCAGCGCCAGCCACGCGGCACCTCCGGTGAGGGCGGCCGCGCGACCGGCGGCGGTGGCGGCGCTGGCGTCGTGCAGCAGATGCAGGTTCCAGCCTTCGGCGGGCAGCGGCAGGCTTTGCCACAGCATCAGCTGCGGCAGTGCGGGATCGAGCAGGCGCACCATGCGGCCACCATCGGCAAGCACGTCTTCAGTACGCGCGCGCAATGGCTGCAACGCGCGGTCGGCGTATTGGCGGGCGTCCAGCATTTCGCGGCGCTCATCGGCGCCCAGCGGGCGCAGCAGGCGGTAGCGCCAGCTGTCACGGTTGGCCAGGAACACCACGTCATGGTCGTCGCTGGCCAGCACCACGTCCGGGCTGCTCAACCATTCCTGTTCCAGCGCCGACAGCTCGACCTTGATCACCACCACGCCGAGCCGCTTGCCGTCTTCCTCGATGGCCTGCGACAGGTAGTAGCCGGGTACGCCGGTGGTCATGCCGATGCCGTAGAAGCGGCCGCGGCCCTGCGCCAGTGCCTGCCGGTAGTAGGGGCGGTAGCTGTAGTTCTCGCCGACGTTGCTGGTCGGCTGGTCCCAGTTGCTGGCCGCCACTGCCACCCCGTCGTGGCCGACCAGGGTCAGGGTCGAGGCACGGGTGACTTCATTGGCGCGTTGCAGCTTGAGGTTCAGCCGCTGCTGTTCGGTGGGCGAGGGCGGCACACGCAGGGCGTGCAGCAGATCCGGATCCAGCGCCAGTACCTGCGGCAACGTGCCGAAGCGGTCGATGCGCTGCTGCAGGCCCTGGCCGTACAGCTGCAGCTGGCGTTGCACCTGGCTGCTTTCCTCGCCGAGGGCGCGCCGCCAGGCGTAGTGGCCGGCGGCGACCGCGCACAGCACGGTGCCTCCGACCATCACCAGGATGGTCAGCAACAGCATCCGGTGGCGGCTGAGCCAGTACATGGCGGCAGTCTACGCAGGGCCGGCGGGCGTGACGTGCACGCCCGCCGGGATCTGACGTGGAAGGGGTCAGAAGTGCATCTGCGCGCGCAGCTCGAAGATCTCCGGCGTGCTGTGCACACCACGACGGCTGGCGTCGACCTTCACGTAGTTGGCCTGGAACTTGAAGTGGCTGGTCAGGTACCAGTTCGCGCCCAGGGTCAGGTCGTGCTGGCGGCCACCAAGGATGCTGCCATCGTCCAGGTCCATGCGGCTGTAACGGGCCACCAGTTCCACCGCGCCGTAGTCGTGCGCCGGCTTGATGTTGGCCACGGCACCTGCGTTGTACGGGCGCGACTCGCCGGTCAGCACCCAGCTGGCCATCGCGTACTGGCCGCTGCCGGTGTAGTCGGGCTTGCCGTCATGGCGGGTGACCGTAGCGCGCAGGGCTTCGGCCTGCAGCGAGAACGGGCCGCGGATCCAGATGCCTTCCAGGCCGGTGCGGCGGATCTGGTCGGCGGTGACCAGGGCGCCGGAATCGACGTAGCGGATGTCGGTCAGGCCGGCTTCCGGGCGTGCGCGAAGGCGCGCGCTGGCCTCGTGGTGCACGTCACGGCCATCGCTGTAACCGCGCGGATTTTCCTGCGAGTAGGCCAGGCCCAGGTGGATCACGTCACCCGGCGCCTTCACCGGGGTCCACACCGCACGTACTGCCTGGGTGGTGCCGGGGTTGTCACCCTGCAGGTCCTTGCCGCCATAGGCGCCGGCCTGCAGCAGGTACTGCGGACGCTCCAGCACCCATTCCACGCCGGTGCGGCGGCCTTCGTAGAAGGCCTGCACGGGCAGCGCGGTTTCCAGGAAGCTGCCGGCGCGCGAAGAGGTGTTCGCATCCAGGCCGACCGGGGTCTTCATATAGCCGAAGCGGAAGCGACCGATGTCGCGACCGAAGAAGGCCTTGCTCTCGAAGCGCACGAACACGTCCAGCCAGGTATCGGACTGGAAGTCGTAGTAGACCATCGCGTCGTAGACGCCCTTCTTCTTCAGCGTCGCACCGAACTCCTTGCGGCGCACGGCGTCGTCGTCCTCCAGGCCGCTGCCCGAGGAGAAATCGTTGTAGTCGTAGGCGATGTTGGCGGTAGCGGCCAACTCGGTGCCGTCGCCGAAGGCGTACTTGGTCGGCCAGTTGTCGAAATCGGCAGCCGAAGCGAAGGCGGGAAGCGCGGCCAGCGACAGGGCCAGCAAGGTGGGAATCGGGCGCATGTTGGGTGCGGCTCTCTCAGATTGCGTGTGGACAGGACAACAACGGCCGCAGGGGCCGAAACTTTCGCAATGACGCGCCCGGCCGTTCAGCACGGGCCACCGGCCTCCCCAGGATCGGGCGGTGCGGCGCCAGTGTAGGCATCGCCGCCACCTGAACCGGGGGGCTAGTACCAATAGGTTATCTGCGCCGGCGTGCCCGGCGCGTACAAAGGCGTCCATTGGTCGCACCTCCTGCGCATACAGCACAGGGCCTGCGATCAGTTTCCACGGTAACGGTTCCCGTGCTGTCCCGGGGCCGTACGTGCCTGAAAACGCCCCTTCCGGAGTCCGCCATGCACATCCCGACCGCAGCCCCGGCGCCTGCAAAGCCGTTGCCGATCTATCGCCAGCTGTATTTCCAGGTGATCGTGGCGATCGTCCTGGGCGCCATCCTCGGCCACTACGAACCGCTGATCGGCGAGAAGATGAAGCCGCTCGGCGATGCCTTCATCAACCTGGTGAAGATGATCATCGCGCCGGTGATCTTCCTGACCATCGTCACCGGCATTGCCAGCATGACCCATCTGCGCACGGTGGGCCGGGTGTTCGCCAAGGCGATGGCGTACTTCCTGTTCTTCTCCACGCTGGCACTGATCGTCGGCATGATCGTGGCGCACGTGGTGCAGCCCGGCGCCGGCATGAACATCAACCCGGCCGAGCTGGACCAGACCGCGGTGCACAGCTACGTCGAGAAGTCGCACGACCTGACCCTGGTCGGCTTCCTGATGGACATCATTCCGAAGACGCTGGTGAGCGCCTTCGTCGACGGCAACATCCTGCAGGTGCTGTTCATCGCGGTGCTGTTCGGCATCGCGCTGGCCTCGGTGGGCGAGAAGGGCAAGCCGATCCTGAACTTCCTGGAGGCGCTGGTCGCCCCGGTATTCAAGCTGGTGCACATCCTGATGAAGGCCGCCCCGATCGGTGCCTTCGGCGCGATCGCCTTCACCATCGGCAAGTACGGCGTCGGTTCGCTGGTCAACCTGGCGTGGCTGGTGGGCTCGTTCTACCTCACCGCGTTCCTGTTCGTGGCGGTGATCCTCGGTGTGGTCTGCCGACTGTGCGGCTTCTCGGTGTTCAAGCTGGCGCGCTACCTGAAGGCCGAGCTGCTGCTGGTGCTGGGCACTTCCTCGTCGGAGTCGGCGCTGCCGTCGCTGATGGAGAAGATGGAACGCGCCGGTTGCAGCAAGTCGGTGGTGGGCCTGGTGGTCCCGACCGGCTACTCGTTCAACCTGGACGGCACCAACATCTACATGACCCTGGCGGCACTGTTCATTGCCCAGGCCACCAACACCGAACTGACCCTGGGCCACCAGATCGCCCTGCTGCTGGTTGCCATGCTCAGCTCCAAGGGTGCGGCCGGCGTCACCGGTGCCGGCTTCATCACCTTGGCCGCCACCCTTGCCGTGGTGCCGGAGGTACCGGTGGCCGGCATGGCGCTGATCCTGGGCGTGGACCGTTTCATGAGCGAATGCCGCTCGCTGACCAACTTCATCGGCAATGCGGTGGCCACCGTGGTGGTCTCGCGCTGGGAAGGCGCGCTGGACCGCAACCGCCTGCAGCTGGCGCTGGATGGCCGCGAAAGCGAGCTGCCGCCGCCGGTGGACGCACTGCCCGAGGCGCTGCCGGCCAAGGGCTGACCCAGGTGTGTGGTACCGCGGGGCCGATCACGACAGTGGTACGGCCCCGCGGCGTTTCAGGGCGTCCCATGGCTGTCATCGGGGGCGCCGATGCTGGCATCCCGGTACCGTCGCATACGGCACGGAATTGTGCAGTCGCAGCATGCCTGCGACAGGATAGCGACAGGTCCAGACGCTCCAACGGGGGTATCATCCCCTGTCCCTTCTGCCCATTCATGTAACCCACATCGATGTCCAACGAAGATTTCAAACAGGCCGCCCTCGATTACCACCGGATGTCCCCGCCGGGAAAGATCAAGGTTTCCGCTACCAAGCCCATGCTGACCCAGCGCGACCTGTCGCTGGCGTATTCGCCGGGCGTGGCGTACGCCTGTGAAGCGATCAAGGCCGACCCGCAGCAGGCCAGCGAGCTGACCGCCCGCGGCAACCTGGTGGCGGTGATCTCCAACGGCACCGCGGTGCTGGGCCTGGGCAACATCGGCGCGCTGGCCGGCAAGCCGGTGATGGAAGGCAAGGGCGTGCTGTTCCAGAAGTTCGCCGGCATCGATGTGTTCGACATCGAAGTGGATGAAACCGACCCGGACAAGCTGGTCGACATCATCGCCTCGCTGGAGCCGACCTTCGGCGGCATCAACCTGGAAGACATCAAGGCGCCGGAATGCTTCGTGGTCGAGCGCAAGCTGCGCGAGCGCATGAAGATCCCGGTGTTCCATGACGACCAGCACGGCACGGCGATCATCGTCGGTGCGGCCGTGCTCAATGCCATGGCGATCACCGGCAAGAAGATCGAGGACGTGAAGCTGGCGACCACGGGCATGGGCGCGGCCGGCATTTCCTGCGTGAACATGCTGGTGCAGCTGGGCCTGAAGCCGGAAAACATCCTGGCCTTCGACCGCGAGGGCGTGATCCACACCGGTCGTACCGACCTGGATCCGGAAAAGCAGCGCTATGCGCGCGACACCGACAAGCGCACCCTGGCCGAGATCGTCGACGGCGCGGACATCTTCCTGGGCCTGTCGGCACCGGGCATCCTGACCGCCGACATGGTCAAGACCATGGCGCCGGACCCGGTGATCTTCGCACTGGCCAACCCGACCCCGGAGATCATGCCGGAGGTGGCGCGCGCCGCGCGTCCGGACGCGATCATCGGCACCGGCCGTTCGGACTACCCGAACCAGGTCAACAACGTGCTGTGCTTCCCCTACCTGTTCCGCGGTGCGCTGGACGTGGGTGCGACCGCGATCAACGAGGAAATGAAGATCGCCTGCGTGCGTGCCATCGCGGCGCTGGCCCGTCGTGCGGCCACCGACATGGGCTCGGCCTATGGTGGCGAGACGCCGAGCTTTGGCCGTGAATACCTGATCCCGCGCCCGTTCGACCGCCGCCTGCTGGTGGAGTTGTCGGCCGCCGTGGCCCAGGCCGCGATGGGCTCGGGCGTGGCCTCGCGCCCGATCGAGGACATGGGCGCCTACCGTGACAAGCTGGCCCAGTTCGTCTACCGCACCAGCCTGATGATGAAGCCGGTCTACGACCGCGCGCGCAGCGACAAGCAGCGCGTGGTGTACGCCGAAGGTGAAGAGGAAGTGGTGCTGCAGGCGGTGCAGAACGTGGTCGACGACGGCCTGGCACACCCGATCCTGATCGGCCGCCCGGAAGTGATCGAATCGCGCATCGAGCGCCTCGGCCTGCGCCTGAAGATCGGCGAGAACGTTGAAGTCACCAACATCAACGACGACCCGCGCTTCAACGAATACTGGCAGTACTACCACGGCCTGACCGGCCGTCGTGGCGTGACCGTGGCCGCGGCGAAGAACCTGATGCGTTCGCGCCCGACCCTGATCGCGGCGGTGATGGTGGCCCGTGGCGAAGCCGATGCGATGCTGACCGGCATCGTCGGCCGCTTCCACAAGAAGCTGGGCTACGTGCGCAGCGTGCTGCCGCTGGAGCCGAAGGTCACCTCGACCTCTGCGATGACAGGCGTGATCAACCAGCAGGGCGTGTTCTTCTTCGTCGATACCCACGTGCAGGAAGACCCGACCGCCGAGCAGCTGTGCGAAGCGACCCTGCAGGCGGCCTACCGCATGAAGCTGTTCGGCATCGAGCCGAAGGTGGCGCTGCTGTCGCACTCCAACTTCGGCAGCCACGATTCCAAGGACGCGCTGAAGATGCGCCAGGTGCGCGAGCTGCTGCTCAAGCGCAACCCGCGTCTGAACGTGGACGGTGAAATGCAGGGCGACACCGCATGGGATGAAGCGCTGCGCCAGAAGCTGCTGCCGGGCTCGACCCTGCAGGGTCGCGCCAACCTGTTCGTGCTGCCGAACCTGGAAGCGGCCAACATCGCCTACAACCTGGTGCGTGTGTTCACCGACGGCGTGGCGATCGGCCCGATCCTGATGGGCGTGAACAAGCCGGTGCACATCCTGACCACCAGCGCGACCTCGCGCAGGATCCTGAACATGACCGCGATTGCAGCGGTGGATGCGCAGATCAGGAAGCAGCTGGAAGCGGAAAAGAAGGCGTAAGCCTTCTTTCCGGCGACAGCTGCAGAAACGCGCCCTCCGGGGCGCGTTTTTGTTTCCGCAAAGCGGAAACGGGTAGAGTCGACTGTTAGTCGACTGCTCTTGATTCGGACGCCGAAAATCCCGCGCGATCGCGCGATAGTCGACTAACAGTCGACTCTACCGGTCCCGATGCCGGTCCCGATGCCGGTCCCGATGCCGGTCCCGATGCCGGTCCCGATGCCGGTCCCGATGCCGGT